>NZ_FMDK01000736.1 GCF_900091995.1 Streptomyces sp. MnatMP-M17 | reverse complement strand
GCCCCGCCAGCCGGTCCCGGCCCGCCGCCCCGGACGCCGGATAGCCACCGCCGAGCACGGTCACCACACCGACGCCGGGCCTGCGGACGACAGGCTGGGCGAAGAGCGCCGCCGGACGGCCCGTGAACGATGTGTAGTTGTCAAAGAGCCGTGGAACATAGAGCCCGGAGCCCGCGGCGATCTCCGTCACGGCATCCTCTGCCGCTGTGTGCTGCACACTGCCCGTACCGCCGCCATTGACGAACTCCAGCTCCGGGGCGACGGTCCGTACGGCACGCACCACCGCGGCGCGCCGCTCCGTCAGCTCTTTGCGTGCTGCGGACTGCATCAGCCGAATCGCCCGCGAGCGCAGCGGCTGTCCTGCCAGGGCGTCCCCGACCCCGGCGATGTGGCCTTCGTAGGCCATGAGCCCGACCAGCCGGAATCCGGGGCGCCGGGCTATATGTCTGGCCAGCTCGGCCAGTTGGGCCGGCTCGCGCAGCGGGGAACGTCGTGCACCAATCCTGACCCGGCCACCGAACACCCGCAAGGATGTGTCCAGTTCCAGACAGATCCGGAATTCTTCCTTCCCGCCGCCGCGTGCCGCGTCGATCAGATCGAGATGCGCCGGATCGTCGATCATCACGGTGACGGCGGCGGCGAGCTTGGGATCGGCGGCGAGTTCCGCGAAGGCGGCGCGGTCGGCCGAGGGATAGGCGAGGAGTACGTCCTCGAATCCGGCGCGCGCCAGCCACAGCGACTCGGCGAGTGTGAACGACATGATCCCCGCGAAGCCGTCGCGCGCCAGTACCCGTTCGAGCAGCGCCTGGCAGCGTACCGACTTGCTGGCCACCCGGATCGGCTTGCCTCCGGCACGGCGTACGAGATCGTCGGCGTTGGCGTCGAAGGCGTCGAGATCGACCAGCGCGAGCGGAGCGTCGAGATGAGCGGTGGCCCGGTCGTACCGGGCCCGGTCGGTGGCGCGCGGAGTCATGGGCCGAGCTTGCCAGACGTGATTACCGCACGGTAGGGGGATGATCTGGGCAGATCGACCCGGGCCTCCGCGCTCGTTCCCGCCGGGCCTGTCCAAGCCCGTAGAGTGACGCACACGCAGCGGCGAACGGGCCCGTCCCGTACGGCGGGACCGGTATGCGCGGGACCGGCGTGCGCGGGTTTCCGGTGCGCGGTGGATGAGTCTGTACGGCGTCACAGGGGGGCGGATGAGCACCGAAGCACGACGCGCTCCCGTACCACCACGTCCCACGACACCACCGGCGACACCTCCGGCCCAGCCCGGACCGGCCGCCCCGGAGACAGTTCCGCCACGGATACCGCCGCCGCCCTCGGTTCCGCCGCCGGCCGTCCCTGTTCCATCGGCCGGTGCCCCACGGCCCCGTGGTGAGAGCCGCGCCGCCACCGAACCTCCTCAGGACGAGATCACCACCCGGCTGCGCGTCGTATCGCCGGCCCCGGCCCTGCCTCCGCCGCCGCGCGTACCGCCCCCTCCATGGAGCCGGCCCCTCGACGGAATCGGGACCGGAATCGGGCTCGGAATCGGTCTCACGCCAGGGCCCGAGTCGCCGATGGAGACCACCACCCGGCTGCGGCCCGTGCCCGCCAGGCGCCCGGTCAGAACGGCCGCCGCCATCACCTGTGTCGTACTCGGCCTCGGGCTCATCGGAGGCGCCGTCACCGGCAGTTGGCTGACCGGCGACTCCGCCGCCGAACCCGCCGCCCAAGACACGTACACCACCGCGCGCGCCCTCTGGCACAGCGTCCCCGTCGACACGCTTTTTCCCTCGCAGCTCACGGGCGACGGCGCCGGGCCCGGCGGCGCGGACCGCGAGTGGACCAGGATCGGTGTCGCGCCCGACAGCGGCTGCGCCGGCACCCTCGATCCTCTGCTGCTGGCCACCCTGCGCCCGGTCGGCTGCGCGCGCGTGCTGCGCGCCACGTACGCCGACGCCACCTCCACCAGCATCACCACCGTAGGGCTCGTCTTCACCGACGCCGAGCCCGCCGGGATGGACGCTCTGAGCACGCGGTTCCGCACCGAGCGGCTCACCGAACGCACCGATCTGATGCCTCTGACCTTTCCCGTCGAGGGCACCGTCGCCGCAGGATTCGGTCCCGCGCAGCGCGCGAGCTGGACGGTGAGCGTCCTCACCGAGGCACCCGTCGTCGTGTACGCGGTCTCCGGCTTCGCGGACGGACGTACCGTCACCACGCCTCAGCCCGTCGACAAGGCCATGGCCAAGGGCGCTACGTCCGCGCCCGCGCAGGCCGGGCTCGGCCATGAGGCCAAGGGCATCGCGGACCGAATCGAGCGAGGACTGCGTACGGCTGTGAGCGCGGGCAGGGTGGTCCCTTGATGAGGCCGACGCCAACATCCCGTACGCCCCGCTCATCCCGTATGCCTGGCAGCCCCCGGCGACGGCACCGTCTCGCCGCCGTGGCCGCCGCCGCGTCCTTCCTGCTCCTCGTCCCCGCCACCGCCGCACACGCCGACGCCATACGCGCTCAGCAGTGGGCCCTCGACGCCCTGCACACCGAGCAGGCCTGGCGTAAGTCCCAGGGCAGCGGTGTCACCGTCGCGGTGCTCGACACCGGTGTCGACGGCACCCATCCCGATCTCGAAGGACAGGTGCTGCCCGGCAAGGATCTGATCGGCTTCGGCGCCACCGAAGGCGACCGCTCCTTCGCCCGGCACGGCACCGCCATGGCCGGCATCATCGCCGGACACGGCCATGGGTACGAGCGCTCGGAGGGCGTCCTCGGGATCGCGCCCGAGGCGAAGATCCTTCCCGTACGCGTGATCCTCGAAGGCACCGACCCCGCCCGCGCCAAGGCCCGTAACTCCAAGGGCGGCGCACTCGCCGAAGGTATCCGCTGGGCCGCCGACAACGGCGCCGACGTCATCAATCTCTCCCTCGGCGACGACAGCGAGTCGGCCCATCCGGAGCCGGGCGAGGACGCGGCCGTCCAGTACGCGCTCGCCAAGGGCGCCGTCGTCGTCGCCTCGGCCGGCAACGGCGGCGAGAAGGGCGACCACATCTCCTATCCCGCGGCCTATCCCGGAGTGATCGCGGTGGCGGCCGTCGACCGCTACGGCACCCATGCCGCGTTCTCCACCAGCCGCTGGTACGCCACCGTCAGCGCACCGGGTGTCGATGTGGTGATAGCGGATCCGGACCGCCGCTACTACGAGGGCTGGGGGACCAGCGCCGCCGCCGCGTTCGTCTCCGGCGCCGTCGCGCTCGTACGCTCCGCGTACCCCGATCTCACGCCCGCCCAGATCAAGAAGCTTCTCGCGGACACCGCGCGCGACGCGCCCCAGGGCGGCCGTGACGATGCCCGTGGGTACGGTCTCGTCGATCCGGCCGCCGCCATCGAGGCCGGTGCCGAACTGCCGCGTACGGATCTGCGGGGCCAGGCCACCGGATACGGCAAGCGGTACTTCGGCAGCGGGCCCGCCGTACCGCGCGTGGAGCCGGAACCGGCCGCCTGGCTCGCGCCGACGGCCGGCGGGATCGGCGCGGTGCTGCTGGCCTGTGCGGTGGTGCTCTGGCGCGGCGGTGTCAGACGCTTCGGCGCGTACGGCGTACGGCACTGACGGCGGCCGTCTCGACCCGGGCGATGCCCGCGTCCAGGGACGAATGACCGTCGGAGAGCACGGCGATCAGACAGCCGTCCGCCCGGCCCACCGAATGGACCACCCACAGACCGCTCGCCGTCCTCGGCAGCCAGCCGTTCTTCAGCGCCCATTCGCCGCCCGCCGCGGACACACCCCAGTCCTGTCCCGGTACCACCCGCTCCATCAGCCCCGTGATGAACCGCCGCGACCGTACGTCCAGGGCTGAGCCCGTCCGCGCTTCCGCGCCCGTCTGCGGGCCCGCCTCCCCGCCCGTCTGCGGGCCGGGCCCCGAACCGGTACCGAACACGGCCTTCAGCAGCGTGAGCTGATCGCGCGCGGTGGTCCGCGTCAGCCCCCAGGCGGGCGCCGCCGAGGTCCGGGCCATACCGAGCCGCGCATATGCCGCGTCCAGCCCGGTCGGCCCGCCGGCCGCCGCGCGCAGCTCCGTCGCCGCGTCATTGTCGCTGCGCTCGATCATGGCCGCCGAGAGCCGCCGCTCCTCGGCCGTCAGCCATCGCCCGGCATCCCGCGCCCGCAGCAGCAGCGCCGCCAGGATCGCGAGTTTCACCACGCTGGCGCAGACATAGGTACGGTCCTCGCCGTACGCCGCCTCGCGCCCGTCGGCCATGTCGTACACCGCGACGGAGAGATCCACCGGACGACCGTAGGCGGTGAGTCCGTGGGCCGCGAGTCGGCTACCCGATCACGTCCCTCGGCGACCGGGGCCTAGGCTCGACGCGTGACGCTCAAGAACATTCCCGGCTCCGGTTTCTCCCACGACGACGGCACCGCCGATCCCGCGCTGACGGCGGCGCTCGCCGCCTGGGCCGTGGACCGGTCTGCGGAGCCGCAGGTCCTCAGCGCGCTCAAGGGCGCCCGGCTGCTGGTTCCCGTCGTCGCCGTGCTCGGTGAGAGCGAGGAGGACGAGCGAGGGCTGCGCCACGAGAAGACCAGCGACATGGCCGTGCCGACGCTGACGGCGGGCGACCGCCGCGCGCTGCCCGCCTTCACCTCCACCGAGACGCTGGCCCGCTGGGATCCCGGGGCCCGGCCCGTCGCCGTACCGCTGCATCAGGCGCTCCGGGCCGCCGCGCACGAGAAGGCCGACACGGTCGTGCTCGATCTCGCCGGGCCCGTGCCGTACCAGCTCACCGGATCCGCGCTGCTCGCCCTCGCCGAGGGCCGTACGAGCGCCGATCCGCTCGACGATCCCGCCGTGACCGGAGCGGTGCGCTCCGTGGCCGCCGCCGAGCCCGCGGTGCTCCGGGCGTATCTCGGTCCCGGCAGCGCGGACGGCACTCTCGCGCTGGTACTGGACCCGGCCGTGCCTCCGGCCGAGGCGGCCCGCAGGATCGCCGGGTCCCTCGCGGCCGACGATGTGCTGAGGGCCCGCCTGGTACGCGGACTCGACCTGGCTCTGCTGCCGGCCGAGGCCACGCCACCGGGCGAGCCCCTGTACGTACGCCAGTAATTCGTACGTCGGTAATTCGGTAATTCGTACGTCGGTAATTGCGTCGCGAAGGCGCGGAATCAGCCGTAGACCGGGCCCGTGTACTTCTCGCCCGGGCCCTGTCCCGGCTCGTCAGGGACGACCGACGCCTCACGGAAGGCGAGCTGGAGCGACTTCAGCCCGTCCCGCAGCGGCGCCGCGTGGAACGAGCTGATCTCCGTCGCGCTCGCGTCCATCAGCCCGGCCAGCGCGTGGACCAGCTTCCGCGCCTCGTCCAGGTCCTTGTGCTCCTCGCCGTCCTCGGTCAGACCGAGTTTCACGGCCGCCGCGCTCATCAGATTCACCGCGACCGTGACGATCACCTCGACGGCCGGAACCTCCGCGATGTCGCGGGTCATGGCGTCGAAGCCGGGGGACTCTTGGGGGGAGGTGGCGTCACTCATGCCCCATACGATAGGCGTACATGAGGCAGGGCCCGCCCGCGGGAGCCGGACGAGCCGACGACGGGCCGACGACGGGCCGACCGGGGCCCGGGGGAGACACTGGGTTAGCACACGCCCTGGGGAGCTGCTAACCTTGTGTTACGACCGGCCGGACATCCTTATGCCCGGCCCACAAGTGGAGGCTCCGATCTCCCACCTGGCTGCCCCTCAGGGGCGGCGGGTCACCGGTCAGGTGGTGCCCATCGTTCCGTACGGACGATGGAGCCGCCCGACGCGCCCCGTGGTACATGCGCGGCGGTGCTCCGGTAGTCAGAAGGAGCCCTGCCTGTGTGCCGTCCGGGGCATTTTTCGTGTTCCGCCGCGGTTGGTCCCTAGGAAAACAGACGTTACGCGGCTGTCTGCCAGACAGTCGTGTGGTGCTACCGAGGAGGATCCATCAGCGCCGAGCCCCGCATCAACGACCGGATTCGCGTTCCCGAAGTGCGACTTGTCGGTCCCAGTGGCGAGCAGGTGGGCATTGTGCCGCTCGCCAAGGCCCTGGAGCTTGCGCAGGAGTACGACCTGGACCTGGTCGAGGTCGCGGCGAACGCCCGTCCGCCCGTGTGCAAGCTCATGGACTACGGGAAGTTCAAGTACGAGTCGGCCATGAAGGCCCGTGAGGCGCGCAAGAACCAGGCGCACACGGTCATCAAGGAGATGAAGCTCCGGCCCAAGATCGACCCGCACGACTATGACACCAAGAAGGGTCATGTCGTCCGGTTCCTGAAGCAGGGTGACAAGGTCAAGATCACGATCATGTTCCGTGGTCGTGAGCAGTCCCGCCCGGAGCTGGGCTTCCGGCTGCTCCAGCGGCTCGCGTCCGACGTCGAGGAACTCGGCTTCATCGAGTCGAACCCGAAGCAGGACGGCCGGAACATGATCATGGTTCTTGGCCCGCACAAGAAGAAGACCGAGGCCATGGCCGAGGCCCGTGAGGCACAGGCCGCCCGCAAGGCCGAGCGCCAGGGCAGCACGCACGAGGAGTCCGCGGACACCACCGTGGAGGCTCCGGCCGAGGCATCGTCCGACGCCTGATCCGGGGGATGCCATCCAGGCGGCCACGGCTCCGGTCCGGAACCACACCAGAGATCTGACGCTCCCGCGCGCCGGCTGGCCACAGTCGGCTGGGAGCGCCACTGACGAGGAGAGAACGGCGCTATGCCGAAGAACAAGACGCACAGCGGTGCCAGCAAGCGCTTCAAGATCACCGGCTCCGGCAAGGTGCTGCGCGAGCGGGCCGGCAAGCGCCACCTGCTCGAGCACAAGTCGTCCAAGCTGACGCGTCGCCTCACCGGCAACGCCGAAATGGCCCCGGGCGACGCCAAGAAGATCAAGAAGCTTCTCGGCAAGTGATGTCGCGGCCCCCGGTGACCGGGGGCCCGCCAACAGGACCGGGACCTATTCGTTTCCGGGCCGTGTGAGTCCAACCACGGCCCCGCTACAAGGAGTTAACACGTGGCACGCGTCAAGCGGGCAGTCAACGCCCACAAGAAGCGCCGGGCAATTCTGGAGCAGGCCAGCGGTTACCGCGGCCAGCGCTCGCGCCTGTACCGCAAGGCGAAGGAGCAGGTCACCCACTCCCTCGTCTACAACTACAACGACCGCAAGAAGCGCAAGGGCGACTTCCGGCAGCTCTGGATCCAGCGCATCAACGCCGCCGCCCGCGCCAACGGCATCACGTACAACCGCTTCATCCAGGGTCTGAAGGCCGCCAACGTCGAGGTGGACCGCAAGATCCTCGCCGAGCTGGCCGTCAATGACGCCGGTGCGTTCGCCGCGCTGGTCGAGGTCGCGCAGAAGGCCCTTCCGAGCGATGTCAACGCCCCGAAGGCCGCTGCCTGATCTCCGTCAGGCCGTCTCTCCTTCACGCCGGACCCGCAGGCACCGCGCCTGCGGGTCCGATGCGTTCCTGGACCCACCCCGTATGCGTACGAACACGATCCACCCGACGAAAAGCGAGCCGCCGCCCATGGGCACCCCCGAGCTGATCTCCCCGCGCTCCCCGCGCGTCACGGCCGCCAGGAGGCTCGCCAAGCGCGCCTTCCGCGGCAAGGAACGCCGGTTCATCGCCGAGGGACCGCAGGCCGTACGGGAAGCGGTCGCCCATCGGGGAGAGGACGGCGAGCCCACGCTGACCGAGCTGTTCACCACGGCGGAGGCCGCCGAGCGGTACGCCGACATCGTGGACGCGGCGCGGGCCACCGGCGCCCGGATCCACCACGCGGCCGACGCGGTGCTCGCCGATGTCTCCCAGACCGTGACCCCGCAAGGGCTGCTGGGTGTCTGCCGCTTCCTCGACTCGCCGTTCGAGTCCGTCCTGCGGGCCCGGCCCCGGCTCGTCGCCGTACTCGCGCATGTCCGAGATCCCGGGAACGCCGGTACGGTGCTGCGCTGCGCGGACGCGGCGGGCGCCGACGCCGTCGTCCTCACCGACGCCTCCGTCGATCTCTACAACCCGAAGTCGGTCCGTGCCTCGGCCGGCTCGCTCTTCCATCTGCCGGTCGTCGTCGGAATCCCGGTGGAACAGGCGGTCCGCGGACTCAGGGACGAGGGCGTCCGTGTCCTCGCCGCCGACGGCGCGGGCGAGAGTGACCTGGACGACGAGCTGGACGCGGACACCATGGACGGGCCCACGGCCTGGATCTTCGGCAATGAGGCATGGGGGCTGCCGGCGGAGACACGTGCTCTCGCGGACGCGGTGGTGCGGGTGCCGATCCACGGAAAGGCGGAGAGTCTGAACCTGGCGACCGCCGCAGCCGTATGTCTGTATGCGTCAGCACGTGCCCAGCGAGTTCTTCGTGCGTGCTGAGGGGGTCCGCTCCGTCACATTGAGCTAGTAATGTGGCGGCTTCGGGGCCCACTGAGCTACGCGGAAGAGGTGGGATGCGGGCATGACTGTCGGGGCGAGCGGACCCGCCGCGGTCCAGGGACCTTTACCGCGCGCGGTCTCCGGTGCCGCCCCCGAGCCGGTTCCGGACCACGATGGTGACGCGATGCCGCTGCCCACGGATGACGCCCTGACGCCTGCCCCCGACGGCGCCCCGGTGCCCGGTCCCGCGCCCGACGGCGGTCCGGTGACCGACTCCGACGACGGCGCCCCGATGTCCAGGCAAGAGGATGCTCCGGCGTCCGGCTCCGACGCCGTAACCCTGCCCGGTGGCGCCGAGGCGCTCGGGTGTGTGATCGGTTCCGGTGGCGGCGGTGACGCGCTGGAGGTCGATCCCGACGAGCTTCCCGACGGTCTGGTCGTCGCCGACGAGACCGGGCGCGTCGTCTGCTTCAACGCCGCCGCCGCCCGTATCACCGCCGTACCGCTCTCCGAGGCCCTCGGCCGGCCGCTGGACCTCGCGCTGCCGCTGGAGGATCTCAAGGGCCGCCGCTGGTGGATGCTGACCGATCCGTACGGCGGGCTCGCCACCCGGGTCGGCCAGCCCGAGCGCAATCTGCTGCTGCCCGGCGGCCGTGAGGTGCTGGTCTCGGCCCGCTATGTGCGCGCGTATCCGACCGGGCCCGTCCGGCGGCTCGTGATCTCCATCCGCGGTACGGAGGCACGCCGGCGCACCGAGCGCAGCCACGCCGAGCTGATCGCCACCGTCGCCCATGAGCTGCGCTCGCCGCTCACCTCGGTGAAGGGCTTCACGGCGACGCTGCTCGCCAAGTGGGAACGGTTCACCGACGACCAGAAGCGGCTGATGCTGGAGACCGTCGACGCCGACGCCAACCGTGTCACCCGGCTGATCGCGGAGCTGCTCGACATCTCCCGGATCGACTCCGGCCGACTGGAGGTGCGCCGCCAGCCCGTCGACATCGGCGCGGCCGTCGGACGCCATGTCCAGGCGCACACCGCCGCCGGACAGTCGCCGGACCGTTTTCTCGTACGGATCCAGCAGCCGCTGCCCGATCTGTGGGCCGATCCCGACAAGATCGACCAGATCCTCGGCAATCTGCTGGAAAACGCGGTGCGCCACGGCGAGGGAACCGTCACCATCGAGGTGGCCGCCGCCTCGCTCCAGCGCGAGGAGAAGACAGAGAAGGGAACGTCCGTCACCGTGTGCGACGAGGGCCCCGGCATTCCCGAGGAGTCGATGGGCCGCGTCTTCACCCGCTTCTGGCGCGGGAGCAAGCGCGGCGGGACGGGCCTTGGCCTGTATATCGTCAAGGGCATCGTCGAGGCGCACGGCGGGACGATCACCGTCGGCCGCGGACCCGGCGGCGGTGCCCAGTTCCGATTTATCCTGCCTGTCGGCGCTCCGGTCTACCTGTCCTGAGTGGCCCACGGGCTGTCCTGAGTGGCCCACGGGCTGTCCTGAGTGGTCTACGGGCTGTCCTGAGCGGCCCGCGGGCTTCTTCACCTTCGTACGGCCCTTAGACTCGACCTTTGGCAACCTTCGTGCCCTCAGTGATCGAGCAGGGTCGTTTCGCCAGCCAATCGGAAGTACGGGAAGAGATGTCGGCACCCAACAAGTCGTACGACCCAGTCGAGGTCGAGGCACTGAAACCGGAACAGATCGAGCGCATCCGGGACGAGGCGCTGGCCGCCTTCGCCGCCGCCGGCGATCTCGACGCGCTCGCCCACGCCAAGACCGCGCACACCTCGGGCACCTCACCGCTCGCGCTCGCCAACCGGGAGATCGGCGCGCTGCCGCCGCAGGCCAAGGCCGAGGCGGGCAAGCGCGTGGGCCAGGCCCGCGCCGCCGTCGGCAGGGCCCTCGCCACCCGGCAGACCGAGCTGGAGGCGGAGCGCGACGCCCGGGTACTGGTCGAGGAGGCGGTGGATGTCACGCTGCCGTACGACCGTGTCCCGGCCGGCGCCCGCCATCCGCTGACCACGTTCATGGAGCGCGTCGCGGATGTCTTCGTGGCGATGGGATACGAGGTCGCCGAGGGACCCGAGGCCGAGGCGGAGTGGTTCAACTTCGACGCGCTCAACTTCGTCCCCGACCATCCCGCGCGCCAGATGCAGGACACGTTCTTCGTCCAGGGACCGAATGTCCCCGACGGCGGCTCGGCCGACGAGTCCGGTGTGGTGCTCCGTACCCACACCTCACCGGTCCAGGCCCGCGCGCTGCTCGACCGGGAGCCTCCGGTGTATGTCGTCTGTCCCGGGCGGGTCTACCGCACCGACGAGCTGGACGCCACCCACACCCCGGTCTTCCACCAGATCGAGCTGCTCGCCGTCGACGAGGGCCTGACCATGGCCGATCTCAAGGGCACTCTCGACCATATGGTCCAGGCGCTCTTCGGCCCGGACATGAAGACCCGGCTCCGCCCGAACTACTTCCCGTTCACCGAGCCGTCCGCCGAGATGGACATGGTCTGCTACGTGTGCCGCGGCGCCTCGGTCGGCAATCCGGACCGGCCCTGCCGCACCTGTGGCAGCGAGGGCTGGATCGAGCTGGGCGGCTGCGGCATGGTCAACCCCAAGGTGCTGATCGCCTGTGGCGTCGACCCGGAGAAGTACAGCGGATTCGCGTTCGGGTTCGGTATCGAACGGATGCTGATGTTCCGCCACAACGTCGAAGACATGCGAGACATGGTCGAGGGCGACGTCCGGTTCACCCGGCCGTTCGGGATGGAGATCTGATGCGCGTCCCGCTTTCCTGGCTGCGGGAGTACGTCGACCTGCCGGCGACGGAGACCGGCCGCGACGTCCAGGCCAAGCTGGTCTCCGCGGGCCTTGAGGTCGAGACCGTCGAGCAGCTCGGCGCCGGTCTCAAGGGCCCTCTCGTCGTCGGCAAGGTCCTCACCATCGAGGAGCTGGAGGGCTTCAAGAAGCCCATCCGCTTCTGCACCGTCGACGTCGGCACCGCCAACGGCACCGGCGAGCCGCAGGAGATCGTCTGCGGCGCGCGGAACTTCTCCGTCGGCGACAAGGTCGTCGTGGTCCTGCCCGGCGCCGTCCTGCCGGGCGACTTCGCGATCGCCGCGCGCAAGACGTACGGCAAGACGTCGCACGGCATGATCTGCTCCGGCGACGAGCTGGGCATGGGCGATGACGGCTCCGGCGGCATCATCGTGCTGCCCGACGAGCACGAGGTCGGCACCGACGCCATCGCGCTGCTGGAGCTGGTGGACGAGGTCCTCGACATCGCCGTCACGCCCGACCGCGGCTACTGCCTCTCGATGCGCGGAGTCGCCCGCGAGACCGCCATCGCGTACGGCCTGACGCTGCGCGATCCGGCGCTGCTCGACGTACCGGCGCCGAACTCCTTCGGCCACCCGGTGACGGTCTCCGACCCGGCGGGCTGCGACCGCTTCACCGCCCGTACGGTCACCGGCCTGGATCCCGAGGCCCGCAGCCCGCTCTGGCTGAGCCGCCGGCTCCAGAAGGCCGGAATGCGGCCGATCTCGCTCGCGGTCGACATCACCAACTACGTGATGCTGGAGCTGGGCCAGCCGCTGCACGCCTACGACCGGGCCCGGCTGGAGGGACCGATCGGCGTCCGCCGCGCCCGGCCCGGCGAGAAGATCACCACGCTCGACGGCACCAAGCGGATCCTGGACGCCCAGGACCTCGTGATCACCGACGACCGCGGGCCCATCGGCATCGCGGGAGTGATGGGCGGCGCGAACACCGAGATCGCCGATCTCACCGCCCATCCCGAGACGGGCGAGGCCCAGGGCACCACCGAGGTGGTCATCGAGGCCGCGCACTTCGACGCGATCTCCGTCGCCCGTACCGCGCGCCGCCACAAGCTCGCCTCCGAGGCGTCCAAGCGCTTCGAGCGCGGTGTCGACCCGGAGGCCGCGTCCGCCGCCGCGCAGCGCACCGTCGATCTGCTGGTGCTGCTCGCCGGCGGCTCCGCCGGGGCCGGTGTCACCGAGATCGTCGCGCCCTCCGCGCCGCACACCATCGCCATGCCCGCCGACCACCCGGACCGCGTCGCCGGAGTGGCCTACGGGCGGGAGACCGTCGTACGGCGGCTCCAGGAGATCGGCTGCGATGTCTACGGGCAGGACGAACTCGTCGTCACCGTCCCGTCCTGGCGGCCCGATCTCGGCGCGCCCAACGACCTCGCGGAGGAGGTCATCCGGCTGGAGGGATACGAGAACCTCCCTTCGACGCTGCCCACTCCGCCGTCCGGGCGCGGGCTCACCGAGCGCCAGCGGCTGCACCGCCGGGTCGGCCGGGCCCTCGCGGGCGCCGGATACGTCGAGGCGCTGAGCTACCCGTTCATCGGTGACGCGGTCCTCGACGCCTTCGGGCTGCCCGCCGATGACGCCCGCCGCCGTACGGTCAAGCTCGTCAACCCGCTCTCCGACGAGGAGCCGGCGCTGCGCACCACGCTGCTGCCCGGGCTGCTCGCGGCGCTGCGGCGCAACGACGGCCGGGGCTCGCACGATCTGGCGCTCTTCGAGACGGGACTGGTCTTCCGGCCCACCGGCGAGGAGACCGTACCGGTGCGGCTGCCCGTCGACCGGCGCCCGACCGACGAGGAACTGGCCGGGCTCGACACCGCGCTGCCCGGTCAGCCGCGCCGTGCCGCGGTCGTGCTGGCCGGAGCGCGCGAACAGGCCGGCTGGTGGGGCACGGGCCGTCCGG
>NZ_FMDK01000734.1 GCF_900091995.1 Streptomyces sp. MnatMP-M17 | reverse complement strand
CCGTCCGGCTGGCCGACGGCCTGCTGGCCGCCGTCACCGTCTCCACCGGCGACGTCCTCCCGCCCACCACCGCGCCCAGCGCTGCGGCGCACCAGGCGCTCGCCGAGCGGATCCGCACCTGGCTCACCGGCGAGGCGGGCATCGGCCAGACCTGGCTCATCCCCCGCACCGCCGCCCTCGGCGTCGAGCTCGAAGACGGCACCGACTTCACCATCACCGTCAGCCCCCGCCCCTGACCTGCCAGGAGACCCCGTGCTGAACCCCGGCCCGAACTTCCGCCGGATCGTCTGCCCCGACTGCCGCAAGGGCACGATCGTCCTCGCCTCCACCACGGCGCAGTTCCAGTGCAGCCGCCTGCGCCAGGTGATCGACGGCTTCAAGGTCGGCAACTGCGACTTCGCCACACGCGACCGCGCCGAGATCCCCGTCGAGCCCGGCGAGCAGGTCGTCGTCGTGGACTTCACGCCCTTCGCCAAGATCACCACTCCCTGATACCGCCGCGCGCGGCGCCGCCGGATCGCCCGGCGCGGCCGGCTTCCACCACCGAGCACGACGACCCGCCGGGGACGTCCCCTACGAGAGCGAGGAGCGCACCATGTCCGTCACCTTCACCGCCGCCCACGTCGCCGGCTCGGCATTCATCATCAGCTGCGTCTGCTCGGCGGCGCAGGCGGCCGCGTTCCCGTACGCCACGTACGACGCGGCCCAGGCGGCCTATCCGGCGGAGCCCCTCCTGGTCGAACTCCCCGGCTGCGAGTACCCGGGCCGCTGCCGCCCGTTCATCCTCAGTCTCGACCCGGCCGGGGACGACATCCCCGAGATCAATCTCTCCAACAGCAACGCGCGCCGCATTCTCGACGCACTCGGCCTGAACAGCGACGACCTGTCCGGCAGTGGAACGGCCGAAGACTTCCTCGGCCGCTGCCTGATCGCCCTGGCCCTTGAGCCCGCCGACGCAGGAGTACCGCCCGTGCAGGACGGCAACGTCATCGACTGCGGCCGCCCGGCCGGATACCTCCAGACCCGCCTCACCGAACTCCACGCCCTGGCCGTGTGGTGCGCGGGCCAGGGGCGCGCCGTGTCCTGGGCCTGAAGCCAGCCCGGCGAAGTGCCGGCCGAGCTTCGAGAGGGGCGCCCAAGGAGTCGGTATTTCCGCACTTCAGCAGCATGGACGCCGCGGATGGCGGACGGTTCGGCCGCGGACTGGGGGCGCGGCCGAGGTTCGGTCCGCGTTCCATGGTCGTGACCCACACCCCGAGTGACACATAAAACTTGCCTTTAACCCTCTCGTGAAGTAGAATAATGAATATAGCGGCAAGGGCGGACGCCCGGTCTGGCAACCGCCAAGTCCCCGCCGGCCAGCACCTACTTCCAGCAAGGAGCAGCCATGCCCCGCACCACCGCCCGCCCGGTCGACATCGCCAAGCTCGTAGAAATGCTGGAGACGGCGCGCGGGACGGTGGCGTACGACTCCGACGCGCACCACTACCCGCGCCACCACTCCGCGCGCGGCGAGATCGACGACGTGTTCGACGGGCTCGTCGAGTGGGCCCGTGGACACCTGGCGGAGGACGAGCTGCGCAAGACGGCCAAGCCGATCTCGGACCCGGACCTCCAGCCCGGCGACCTCGCCCTGGTGGACGACGTTGCCGTGACCGTCCGTGAGATCCACTTCCGCGCGCCCGGCGAGCACCGGGGCTCGGGCCTGCCCTCCCACCGGCCCGCGACCGAGGTGGTCACCGCCCTGGGCAGCCAGTGGCTCGCCCTCGTCCCCCACCCGGCGGCCTCCGCCCGCTAGACCCGGTCCGGGGCGGCCCTGTGCACGGGGCCACCCCGGCCACCACCGGGCACGACGAGCCGTACACCATCCCGCCGGTGGCTTCCCGTCACCCCACCCGAGAAAGGGGCGCAGCATGAGGTCCGCACCCGTACCGCACACCGGCCGCCCCAAGAGGCGCAAGTACCACAACGCCCGGACCGGGACCGTGGGCAGCAAGGTGCTCCCCCACCGGTACGGCGACGAGGGCGAGAAGGGCCC
>NZ_FMDK01000623.1 GCF_900091995.1 Streptomyces sp. MnatMP-M17 | reverse complement strand
CCCCGCCCCCCCGCCGCACCCGCCGTGGAGTGGCGGGGGCGCGGCGACGGCAGCTACACCGTCCGCACGCTGCCCGCCTCCGCACGCCCCCGGCCCGGTACCACCGTCACACTGACGCCGCGCGCCGACGTGGCTGAGTGGACCCGGCCGGCGCAGGTGCACGCGCTGGCCCGGCACTTCGGCTCCCTGCTGCGCCACCCGGTGACCTTCGACGACGGCACGGGCGGCCCGGGCACAGCCGTCAACCCCGATCCCGCTCCCTGGGCGCGTACCTACCCCACGCCGGGGACGCGTTCCCGCGCGTTGGCCGCGTACGGCGAGGAGGTCTTCGGGTTCACGCCGCTGGACACCATCGATCTGGACCTGCCGGCCGTGGGCCTGAAGGGCATCGCGTGCGTGCTGCCCGAGGCGGTGCCGGCCGGGCGCCGCCTAGGCCACCGCGTGCACGTCAAGGGCATGCTGCTGTCCGAGCAGGCCGGAGAGATTCTGCCCGAGTGGGCGTTCTTCGTCCGCTGCGTGGTCGACGCGGAGAGTCTGCGCCCGACGGCGTCCCGCGAGTCCTTGTACGAGGACGACACCCTCGCCGCCGTCCGCGACACCCTCGCCGAGCGGCTTCGCGCGTGGATCGCCCGGGCCGCCGCCAGCGACCCGGACCTGCTCGCCCGCTTCCTCCAGGTCCACCACCTGGCTGTGAAGTCGCTCGCGGTGCACGACGACGAGATCCTGCGGATGCTGCTGCCCTGGCTGCCGTTCGAGACCACCGACGGGCACACCGCCCTCGACGAGTTCGCGCGCACCCACCGCACGGTGCTCGTGACGTCGAGCGTGGAGGAGTTCCGGCAGGTCGCGGCGATCGCCTCGGCCGCCGGGCTCGGCGTCGTCAACGGCGGCTACACCTACGACCGTGAACTGGTCCACCGGCTGCCCGAGATCAGGCCCGAGGTCAGCGTCGCCGACCTCGACCCGGCGACCCTCACCGCCCACCTCGACCCCGTCGACCGCGAGACGGAACTGGCCGCGGCGGCCTATCTCGCCCTGGCCCGCGACGCCCTCGCCGTCTTCGACTGCGATGTCGCGCTGCGCACCTTCCAGCCCGCCTCCGCCCCCGCCCTCCTCGTCGACAGCCGCGACGCCCGGCACGAGCGCACCCGCTCCCAGCTCGCCCGTGAGCAGGAGGGCGGCCTGTGGGGCGACATCCTCGGCGCACTGCGCCAGGAGGCCCCGCGGGCCCAGCTGATCCTCAACCAGCTCAACCCGCTGGTCCGCACCGCGATCGCCATCGATGCGCCCGAACTGGCCCGCACCAGCGCCGAAGCCCTCTACGGGCAGGCCGCGCTGCTGTCCCGGCGCCCGCTCAGGCCCGCCGAATCGAGCCTCATCAACCGCTCTTTCCTCGACCTTCTCGCCCACGCCCTCCGCAAGGACAGGTGACGATGCCGACCGCACCCCAGACCACCGATGAGCTGTACCAGGCGCTCCAGGAGAACGACCGGCGTCCCTATGGCCGCACCCGCACCATCGCCGCCGAGGAACTGGTCGAGGCGGCCGAGCTGTTCGCCGAGCCCGTCCCGCTCGTCCGCGCGCTCTTCGAACTCCAGGAGGCGTACACCTACGGCTCCGAACCCCGGAAGTCGCCCGTCGTCTTCGCCCGCCTGCTCACGCTCTTCGACGAGCAGCCCGATGTCTTCGACGAGCGCCTGCGCCACTTGTTGTTCTGGCGGTTCAAATGGGTGGCCAACGCCCTGCGCGCGCTGCCCGAGATACCGCTGGCCAGCCTGCGTCAGTGGCTCACGGAGATGCGCGCCCGGTACGAGAAGGCCGGTTTCGGCCTTCAGCCCTACTACGGGCAGACGTACCAGCTCGCCGCCCACCTCGGCGATGACACCGCCCTCGCCTACGAGCTGTGGGCGGGACGCACCCGCACCCCGTTCAGCGACTGCGAGGCCTGCGAGATCTGCGAGCGCGCCCTGTACCACCTCACGGCAGGCGACGACGAGCGGGCGCTGCGCACCTGGGAACCCGTCCTGGCCGGGAAGGAGTCCTGCCAGGAGGAGCCGGTCCGCTCCGTCTCGCACGCGCTGCTGCCCTTGCTGCGCACCGGTCGTACCGACCGGGCCCGCGAACTGCACCTCGCCGGTTATCGCGGCTGCCGCCGCAACCCCGCCATGTCCGGAGAGGTCGGCCGGCACCTGGAGTTCTGTGCGCTGACCGGCAACGAGGCACGCGGCCTTGAACTGCTCGCCGAGAACCGGAACCTGTTCGACGAGGTGGACTCGCCGCTGGACCTGTTCGACTTCTCCACCGGCGTGGAGGTCCTCCTCCAGCGCGTCGAGCTCCTCGGCCATGGCGAACTGCCCGCCGCCGGATACGCAGGCCGCACCTGGACGGTGTCCGGCCTGCGCGCCGAGGTGCGGGGCCGCGCCGACGACCTCGCCGCCCGCTTCGACGCCCGCAACGGAACCACGGCCCACACCGACCGGCGCAGGGCCCGCCTCGACCGTGCCCCGCTCCGGGACGCGCTGGAACTGACCCTGCGCACCCGCAGCCTCGACAGCGTGGCCCCGGTCGCACCGGTCGCCGTGGCCGCCGCCCCCGCAGCCGCCGCCGTCCCTGAGTCGCTTCCGGAGCTCCTCGTCCAGGCACGGGCGTTGGACGAACAGGGGCACCCGGACGCGCACGCCTGCTGGGCGCGGCTGCGCACGCTCGTCACCGCCCGCGACTACACCCATCCCGACGACCCGGCCGTGGGCCCGCTCGTACGATTGCGCGCGGACCTGCTGGACAACGAGGCGAGGCAGGCCGGCGAGAAGGACGAGTTCGCCGACGCCGCCGCCCTCCATGAGGAGGCGGCGGGCCTGGACG
>NZ_FMDK01000731.1 GCF_900091995.1 Streptomyces sp. MnatMP-M17 | reverse complement strand
CGCGCCCCCCCGCCGCCGAACCGGAAGCCGGAGCCGTCGCCGTGGCCGGACCACCCGCCGGACCACCGGCCGGGCCCGTCGCCGAAACGGTCACCGAACCGTCCACACGGTCCGCCGCGCGGCCCCCGTGACCTCCGCGACCAGGGCGGACCGGGCGGGCCGCCGCCGTTCCGGCCTCGACGGGTGGGCTGCTCTTCCATACCGTCACGCTAGACCGGCCGACACGTCCGTGGCGTCAGCCGTATGTGGCGATCACACATACTCCCTGAGGAGTACGACGCCACGCTATCCGGCGTCACGCATTCCGACGTCATGCGCCAGGCGTCGCGTGGCCTGCGCGAAGAGTTCGTCGCGGGCCTCGACAAGATTGTTGAACTGGCCGAAGACTTCGAACGAGATCAGACCGAAGAGCTGCGCCCAGGACGCCACCAGCGCCGCCGTCACCTCCGGCGGCAGACCGAGGCCGAACTGCGCGGTCAGCCGTTCGGCCTCCGGGCGCAGCTCGTCGGAGAGCGCAGGCAGTGTGATCCCGCCGACGCGGTGGGCGTCCTGGGCGACGGAGATCAGCGCGAGGGCGACCCGGGACGCGGGCGCGACAGTGAGCTGGGGCGCCGAGTAGCCGGGTACGGGAGAGCCGTAGATCAGCGCGTATTCGTGCGGGTGGGCAAGGGCCCAGGCCCGTACCGCCGCGCACACGGCGGCCCAGCGGCCGACATGGTCGACCGGTTCGGACTGAACGCCCGGTTCGGCGGCCGAGTCGGCCGACATGGCCGCGCCGGCCCGTTCCCCAGCCGTCAACGCCTGTTCCGCGGCCGAGCCCACCGCGTCATACGCGTCGACGATCAGTGCCGTCAGCAGATCGTCCCGGCTCGGGAAGTAGCGGTAGAGCGCGGACGACACCATGCCCAGCTCACGGGCGACGGCGCGGAGCGAGAGCTTCGAGGCGCCCTCCGCCGCGAGCTGTCCGCGTGCCTCGTCCTTGATGGCCGCCATGACTTCGGTGCGGGCCCGTTCCCTGGCTCCACGGATGGTCGTCATGGAGAGCAGTGTGCCATGTTCCGGAGCACCGCACCAAAAACAGAGCACCGCTCTTGCTTTCGGGCACCCGCCCGGTGCACACTGTGCTCTCAACCGAGAGCACCGCTCTCGCAAACTCGGAGGAGTCACTATGCCGGAGCCCTACTACCACCGGGTCGGCCGGTTCGACGGCTGGCTGAACAGCGTCATCGGCCGGCTCGCCCGGCACGGGGTGAGCATGCTGGGCACGGCGGAGATGTCCGTACGCGGTCGCAAGAGCGGCCAGATGCAGCGCATCCCCGTCAACCCGCACACCTACGGGGGAAACCAGTACTTGATCTCGGCCCGTGGTCACTCGCAGTGGGTACGGAACATGCGCGTCGCGGGCGGCGGTGAGCTGCGGGTGGGCCGCCGGATCCGGACGTTCACCGCCACGGAGATCCCCGACAGCGAGAAGCTCGCGGTGCTGCGCACCTATCTGGAGCGCTGGGGCTGGGAGGTCAACCAGTTTTTCCAGGGAGTCACCGCGAAGTCCTCGGACGCGGAGATCATCGCGGCGGCGCCCGACCACCCGGTCTTCCTGATCAGGACGGACTCCTGACCAGGAAGGACGCACGGCGCCATAAGGCACGACGCGATGAGGAAGGGCGCGCGGCGAACCACCGACGGGCCGCCGCCGGCGCTCACTCCTTCGCGCCCGCCTCCGACGCGGCGGCGGGCTCCGGCACGCTCTCCTCGGACACGGCGGCCGACGCCGCCTGTCTGCGGTCCAGCAGATCCAACGCACGCCGGGCCAGCGGATGGGTCCGTACAAGACCGGCCAGCGACGTCGAGCCACGGGCGATGTCCGCGAACGCGTTCCAGGCCGGGCGCAGACCGGTGATCGCCGCGTGCAGCAGCCCCGGCCGGCGCTCGAAGATCGCGAGCATCCGCCGGCCCACGCCCATCTCCACACCGAGGCCGGCCTTGATCGCGAACGCGTAGTTCAGGGCCTGACGGCGCGCGTCCACGGCGTCATGCGCCTCGGAGATCCGTACCGCCCACTCGCCCGCCAGCCGTCCGGAGCGCAGGGCGAAGGAGATCCCTTCCCTGGTCCAGGGCTCCAGCAGGCCCGCCGCGTCTCCGCACACCAGCACCCGGCCGCGCGACAGCGGTGAGTCGTCGCTGCGGCAGCGGGTGAGATGCCCGGACGAGACCGAGGGCTCGAACCCGGCAAGCCCGAGCCGGGCGATGAAGTCCTCCAGATAGCGCTTGGTCGCCGCGCCTTCGCCACGCGCCGAGATCACACCGACCGTGAGCGTGTCGCCCTTGGGGAACACCCAGCCGTAACTCCCGGGCAGCGGACCCCAGTCGATGAGCACGCGTCCCGCCCAGTCCTCCGCGACCGTCGGCGGCACCGGGATCTCCGCCTCCAGGCCCAGATCCACCTGGTCGAGCTTGACTCCGACATGCGCGCCTATCCGGCTGGCACTGCCGTCGGCGCCGACCACAGCTCGCGCCAGCACCGTCTCACCGTCGGCGAGGACGACGGCGACCGTACGGCGGTCGGGCACGGCGGGACCGTGCTGCTCGACGCGTGAGACGGTCACGCCCGTACGGAGCACCGCGCCGGCCTTCTGCGCGTGCTCCACCAGACTCGCGTCGAACTCCGGGCGGTTGAGCAGCCCGAAGAGCATCCGCTTGGAGCGGCGCGTACGGGCCAGCTTTCCGTTCAGCGAGAACGTCACCGCGTGCACCCGGTCCCTGAGCGGCAGCTCGAAGCCCGGCGGCAGTGCGTCGCGTGAGGGCCCGATGATCCCGCCCCCGCAGGTCTTGTAGCGGGGCAACTCGGCTTTCTCAACCAGCAGCACCTGACGGCCCGCGACCGCCGCCGCGTATGCCGCGGAGGCTCCCGCCGGCCCTGCGCCGACCACGACGACATCCCATACCGGCTCGTCGTGCTCGCTTCCGGCGTCTGCGTTCTCGCTGCTCACGATGTGCTTCTGCTCCTGATCCGACCGGTGGCCCCTGTTGTCGAACGGCATCCTACGGCGCTGGCCCGGCAAGCCCGCTGTGGGAGGATCTGCTGAACCCTTCGACGTACATTCGACGTACACCCGACTAACACAACGACGCACCCACCAGGAGCGTGCCCATGACCGCGAATCCGATCGCCGAGACCGTCGCGTCCCTGCTGCCCCGTGCCCGTACCGAGCTCGCGGAACTGGTGGCCTTCCGTTCGGTGGCGGATCCCGCGGTGTTCCCCAGGAGCGAGTGCGAGGCCGCCGCGGTGTGGGTGGCCGACGCGCTGCGCGCCGAAGGGTTCCAGGATGTCTCCGTCCTCGACACCCCGGACGGTACACAGTCCGTCTACGGTCTGCTGCCCGGCCCCGAGAACGCGCCGACGGTGCTGCTTTACGCGCACTACGACGTACAGCCGCCGCTGGACGAGTCGGGCTGGCTGACACCGCCCTTCGAGCTGACCGAACGCGACGGCCGCTGGTTCGGGCGCGGCGCGGCCGACTGCAAGGGCGGCTTCCTGATGCATCTGCTCGCGCTGCGCGCCCTCAAGGCGAACGGCGGCGTCCCGGTGAACGTCAAGGTGATCGTGGAAGGTTCGGAGGAGCAGGGCACCGGCGGTCTCGAACGGTACGCGGAGGCGCACCCGGAGCTGCTCGCCGCCGACGCGATCGTCATCGGCGACGCCGGCAACTTCCGGCTGGGACTGCCGACGGTCACGGCCATGCTGCGCGGGATGACGTTGCTGCGTGTACGGATCGACACGCTCGAAGGCAATCTGCACTCGGGCATGTTCGGCGGAGCCGCGCCCGACGCGCTCGCCGCGCTCATCAAGGTGCTGGACTCGCTGCGCGCGGAGGACGGTTCCACCACGGTGGACGGTCTGGCCGCCGACGCCGAGTGGGACGGAATCGTCTATGACGAGGCCGACTTCCGCAAGGACGCCAAGGTGCTCGACGGAGTCGGGCTGATCGGCCACGGCTCGGTCGGCGACCGGATCTGGGCGCGTCCCGCCGTCACCGTACTGGGCATCGACTGCCCGCCGGTGGTCGGTGCCACGCCGTCCATCCAGGCGAGCGCGCGGGCGACGGTCAGCCTGCGCGTACCGCCGGGCCAGGACGCGACCGAGGCGACGAAGCTGCTGACCGCGCACATCGAGAAGCACACGCCGTGGCGGGCGCGGGTGTCGGTGGAACAGATCGGCCAGGGCGAGGCGTTCCGCGCGGACACATCGAGCCCGGCGTATACGGCGATGGCGGACGCGATGCGTGTCGCGTATCCGGGACAGGACATGCAGACGGCCGGTCAGGGCGGTTCCATTCCGCTCTGCAACACCCTGGCCGCGCTGTATCCGAAGGCGGAGATCCTGCTGATCGGGCTGAGCGAGCCGGAGGCGCAGATCCACGCGGTGAACGAGAGCGTTTCTCCGGAGGAGTTGGAGCGGCTCTCGGTGGCCGAGGCACACTTCCTGCTCAACTACGCGGAGTCCAAGCGGGATTGAATTCCGGAGCTGCCCGGAGGGACCTGGGAGCGGAGCCCGGCGGGCTCCGCCGTATCGTCCTCACCCACTGCCACCGCGCCCATGTGGGCGCCGCCGGTGAGCTGGCCGGACGGTTCGGCGCCGAGGTGCTCGCCCACCGGCTCGACGCGCCGGTGGTACGCGGTGACGCGCCGGTGCCCGAACCGGTGCCGCTGAACGGGGAGATCCCGCTGTACGAGCACGGGCTGACGCTGCCGGTGGCGCCGCCCACCCGGGCCGACCGGGAGCTGGAGGACGGCGACGAGCTGGACTTCGGCGACGGCGCCCGGGTGGTGCACGCTCCCGGGCACACCGGCGGCTCGATCGCCGTGCATCTGCCGCACCACGGTGTGCTGTTCGTCGGCGAGGGCGGACCTGTCTGCCTGCCCGGGCCGGTGGCGGGCGGCCAGCGCCGGAGCCGCACCGCACAGGACGGGCCCAACTCCCGCACGGAGTCGCGGTCGTGGTCAGCCGACCGGGACGCCGTCCTCCAGGTTGAGCACCGTCCCGCGCTCCCGCGCGCGCAGCGCCCAGCGCAGCCGCTCGTACCGGGCCGGCGGCAGCA
>NZ_FMDK01000729.1 GCF_900091995.1 Streptomyces sp. MnatMP-M17 | reverse complement strand
GAAGCGGCTGCCGTAGCCTCGCGAACCTGCCGCAGGGAACCGCTGCGCACGGCAGGCGGGACTTGGGGAGGGACAGCGCCGCAGTGGTCACGCGTGAGGAATGGGAACAGCGGGCGGCCTGCCGCGCGACCGACCCCGACGAACTCTTCGTCGAAGGGGCTGCGCAGAACAGGGCCAAGGCCGTCTGCAACGGATGCCCCGTGCGCACCGAGTGCCTCTCCTACGCCCTCGACAGCCGTATCGAGCACGGCATTTGGGGCGGGATGACCGAGAGGGAACGCCGGGGGCTGCTCCGCCGACGCCCGACCGTGACGTCGTGGCGCCAACTCCTTGAGGCCGCGCGGGCGGCGCACGACCAGGGCGACATCCAGCTGGGCCTTCAGGAGCCCCTCACCGAAACCGGCTGAGCGCCGGCCGGAGCCGGCAACCCTCTTAGGCTGAGACGGTGTGCGGCGGACGGGTCCGAAGCGTGCGCAGTACGTCGAGAGCAGCATGGGCGTCTCCCAGCGCGCGGTGGTGTCCGCCGAGGCGCCGTCGAGACGTGGTCCGCAACCAGGTCGAGCGCCGCCGCATCAGGCAGTCCCACGAGTCCGCCAGGCGCAACCGGCCCGGATCCGCTCCGACGGCGCGGGCATGGCCCACCGTCATCCGCTCGTCGAAGCGGGAGTTGTAGGCCAACACTGTCCGGTCTCCGATGGCGTTCAGCACCCGGGGCAGGATCCGCTCCCACGGCTCCGCCTGGGCCACCATGCTGTCCGTGATGCCGTGCACGGCCCGCGCCGCGGCCGCGATGCGCACGCCAGCTCCCGGGTGCACCAGGGTGTCGATGAGTACGGCTCCATCGTGCGCGTCCACGACCGCAACCTCCAACACGCGGTCATCCGGCCCCAGCCCGGTGGTCTCCACGTCAAGGACGCACGCCGCGCCGGGCTGGAGCATCCGATGCGCCCAGTGCAGGGTCTGCCCCACCGGCCCGAGCAGGACTAGCCGGCGGGCATCCACGGCGCGCAGCAGCCGGGTTGGCAGGAGCTCGGTGACGGCCGCGCGGTCCGGGCCGCCGTCTTGCCGCGGCTCCCAGTCGAGAGTCCACCGGTCAGCCGCCCGGCTGAACCTGACCCACGCGTCGACGCCGTCGGCCCGCAGTTGTTCGCACGTGCTCTCCACCAGCGCCGCCCGTTCCCCTGCGGGGCCCGCAAGCTCGCGCCAGGGTGAGGGACGCCGGCTGTCGGCGGCCCGGGCCTGCTCCCATTCGAGCGGCTGCAGCGCGGCGGCGGTGAGCGTGGCGACAGAGAACCGAGGGGCGCCCGCAAGGGTGCGACCAGATGGAGTGACAAGCCCGGCCTCCACGAGAAAGTCGAGCTCGCGTCGGCGGATGCCCAGCCACCGGGCGGACTGATCGGGCCCCAACACCCCCTCGCCGCGCCCCGCCGCCGCAGGGTCATCGTGGGCGCTGAGCAGCTCCCCCATGGGAGCGCCAGTCTGCGCCGAGACGGCGCAGCGTGTCTGCGGCGCGGACTCACCTCGGCCAGAGAGCTGCTCCGGTGTGCCGGCAGCGACAGCCGCCGGCGTGTTCTCCTGCATTGCCGTGTCCTCCCTGATTGTCCGGCGATGCCCAGGATGCCAACCGCCACTGACACCGCCCGTCCAGGCCGCCGCGTGCACGGAGGCGGCGGGGTTCCGCAACCGGGAGGCGGCGGACTCCGCGCGGGCGGCACAACAACTCCGAGTGACACGTAAAACTTGACTCAAGCCTCAAAGTGACGGTATATTATATGTGTCATCGGGGCCTCGCCTCCGATGCTCTTGTGACCTTCGAGAACGGACGTGAATGGCCACATCGACCGTCCAGGGCTACGGCTGGGAACTCCAGAACAACACCACCCGAAGCGCCTTCTACCGCTTCCTGGTCTTCCTGGCCCCCGAACCGGCCCTCATCACCCTCTACGGACCCACCGGCGGGGCCGGCACCGCCACGGTAAAGCTCGTCGACTCGCCCGCAGACGTGCAGGTCGTCATCGACAAGGCCTGCAAGACCTGCGAGGAGAAGGAGAACGGCGACTACGAACTGTCCCGCGACTACACGCCGTTCGAGGTACCCGCCGAACTGGCTGTCCGCGGCGACTTCAAGGCCAACGCCCACGCCATCGCCACCTACTTCCGCGACAGCGCCAAGGAGCAGGGGACCGAACTCCCGAACGCTTCGCCCATCCCCTCCCCCTGACCGCATCCCCACGCCTGAGCAGGAGACCCGTGCACGCAGAGCGCATCAAGAGGAACCTCATGCAGGAAGCGGCCCGCGCCAACGCACGTCCCAAGCGCTCGCCCAAGCCGAGCCCCAGCGCCCCAGCCGCACCGCACATCGCGCCGATCGGCCCCCAGATGCGGCCGAACGGGCAGACCTACCAGCCCCGGCTCCTAGGCGGCATGGAAGACATGGCCTTCCTCCGGGACGCCCGCGACCACACCGAGCACGTCCTGATGACGGGACCCCCCGGCAGCGGGAAGACCGCACTGGCCGAAGCCGCGTTCGTCATGGACGCCCGGCCCGGCCAGCCGGGCCTGGAGACGATCGTGGGCACCGCCGACACCACCGAGGCCGACTTCCTCGGCACCTTCGTCCAGGACCCCGTCACCGGCACCTTCGAGTGGCTGCCCGGACCGCTGATGCGCAGCGTCCTGAACGACATCCCCCTTCTCGTCGACGAGGTCGCCCTCATCGACCCGAGGGTCCTGACCGTCCTGTACGCCCTCATGGACGGCCGCGGCGAGCTGCGCATCCCCATGAACCCCTCACTCGACCCCATCAAGGTCGGCCCCGGCTGGTTCGTCATCGGCGCCTGCAACCCCGACGTCCCCGGCGCGCATCTCAGCGACGCCCTCCTGTCCCGCTTCCACCACCACTTCGAGATCACGACCGACTGGGACCTCGCCGCCGACATGGGCGTGCCGATGGACCTCATCACCGTGATCAAGAACCTGGAGACCCGCAAGGGCCAGCAGACCTACGAAGGCTGGATCCCACAGATGCGCGACGCTCTCGCCTTCTCCGAGGCCGCCCGCCGCTACGGCACCGCCTTCGCGGTCAACAGCCTTCTGCGCAAGTGCCCCGCCGCCGACCGCGAAGACCTGGGCAAGGCCCTGAAGTCGAAGAGCGACTTCGCCGACGCCGCACCCCTCGCCCTCGGCGCACGCGTCGCAGGGAGCCACCGTTGACCACCCCGCCGACCCACGACACGCTCGGCGCCGACCTCTCGCGCGCCCGCGCGGCGCTCGGCCGCCGCCTGGGCGCCATCATCAACGAACTGGCCGACCGCGACGACGTCCTGCTCGACATGATCTGGGACTCCACCGGCAGCCCCGCGCCGGCGTGGTTCGACCCGGCAACCGCCTGGGTCACGATCAACGGCGGAGCCGCGCTCGATCCCGACACCCACCCGGACGAGGTCGACCCCCTCACCGTCTCCGGACGCCACCGTCACCCCGTCATCATGGGGCTGGCCAGCCACGAAGCCAGCCACGCCCGCAGTACCCGCTGGCAGCACTGGCCGGACGGCGCTGGCCGTGCGGTCGTGCGCGCCGCCGTCCTCCTGGAGGAACCCCGCATCGAAGGCCGCCAGTTGGCCGTCCGGCCGGACGACCGGGTCTTCCTGCGGGCGTCCGCCCGCCACATCAACCTGCCCGCCTCGGCCCCGACCGCACCGATCGCCAACCGGTGGCGGGCTGCCACGGCCGCCGCCCTCCTCCTGGCCCGCGCAGACGCGGGAGTGCTGACCGCCAAGGAAGTCGCGCCGGTGCGCGCGGAGATCTCCAAGGCCCTCGGTGCCACCGACCTGGCCAAGCTGCGGCGTCTGTGGCGCAGGGCCCTGAGCCTCGACGACGGCGACCAGCTCGGGCTGTACCGGGTCAGCCGCCAGTGGGTCCGGGTAGTGGGCGCCGACGAAGACGCCGACATGCCAGTCGTCGGCTGCGCCGCGGGAGAGCCGTCGGCCCCCGGTCCCTCCACGGCCGGGGATGATCCCCTCACCGCTGCCGCAGCGGCTGTCGCGGCGACGGTGTCCACGAACGCGCAGATCGCCACGGGCGCCCTGCCCGATCCCGAGGAAGAGGCCCGCGCCGCAGCCGCAGCCGCCCAGCGCGAAGCACAGGCACAGGCGGAGGAGGCCGCCCGGCAGACGGCCCGGGATGCCGCACAACGGGTCTTCGGGGCGCCCGCGCCCTCTTCCCGTCGCCGCCCCCCGCGCAGCCCGGTCAGCGGGCGG
>NZ_FMDK01000123.1 GCF_900091995.1 Streptomyces sp. MnatMP-M17 | reverse complement strand
AACCCGCCGCTGGCAGGCGATGGTGCGCGCGCCACGGGCCCGCGGCGCGCTGTCCCGTTACCGCTCCGTCCTCGGCGAGCCGGAGCTGACCTTCCGTCGGGCCGTCGGCGATCTGGAGTGCGACGCCCTGCTCTGGCCCGTACCGCTCTGGCCAGGTCTGCGGTTCGAGGTGATGGTGGCGCCGGGCGGCGCCGTATGGAACGAATGGCTGGTACGCGCGCCGGGGACGGCCGGTCCCGGGCTGCGTACGGCCGGCGATCTGCGCCCGTGGTCCTGCACCGTGGACGAGGTCGCGCGGGCGTTCCCGCCCGCCCGGCCAATGGAGGGCAGCGCGCCGACCAGGCTGCGGCTGGCATTCACTCTCCCGGGCGGCGGTCCGGGCGTCGCGGACTTCACCTGGGGGCTGTTGCAGCACTGGTCCGAGACGCGCTAGGACGAGTCGGGGCGGACCGGGCACGGCCCGTCGGGAGCACCGGAAACGGCGCGGCCGGGCGATCCGGACCTGGCCGTACGACCAGGTCGTACGAGTCGCGGACACGGTCGCCGACACCTCCTGGCGCGCCGTCAACTCCGTACGCCCGACCGGCGCAACCCAGCGCGCGCCGCGAGGGCCGTCGCAGCACGATGCGAACAGGGCCGGCCGCCGCCGGTGAACCCATCAGCGCTCTCGGGAGACCCTGCCGTGACCGTCAGTCTTGAGCAGTTGCGACGCTGCCACATCGCCGTCGACCTGGGGGCCGCCAGGACCCGGGTCTTTGTCAAAGGAGCGGGGCTCGTCGTCGACGAACCGAGCGTCGCCGCCATGAACACCCGTACCGGTGCGCTCATCGCCGTCGGCGCCCTCGCCGAGCAGATGACGGGCCGTACGCCCGACTACATCCGGGTCGTCCGGCCGGTCTCCGGCGGGACGGTCGTCGATATCGAGATGGCCCAGCGCATGCTGCGCCAGCTCCTCGGTGACAAGCTGCGCCGCCAGCTCCGCCGCAAACCACGGCTGCGCGCCGCCGCCTCCACTCCGCACGACAGCGATCCGCTCGCGCAGCGCGCCGCCGTGGAGACACTGATCGGTCTCGGCGCGCGCCGGGTCGAACTGGTCGACACGCTGATCGCCGCGGCCGTCGGCTGCGGACTGCCGGTGGAGCAGCCGACCGCCAATATGATCATGGTCTGCGGCGCCGCGACCACCCAGGTCGCGGTCCTCTCGCTCGGCTCGATCGTCACCGCCCAGCGGATCCCGGTCGGCGGCAACGCCATCGACCACGCGGTGATCCAGCATCTGCGTCACCAGCACGAGCTGCTGCTGCCCAGCCAGTCCGTACGCCCGCTGCAACTCGCGCTCAGCGACAACGGCCTCACCGCGCAGGGCCCGAGCACCACCGAGATCCACGGCCGGGACGTGGCCACCGGTGTAGCCCGTTCGGTGCTGGTGGACACCGCCGCCGTACGGGACGCGATCTACTCACCGCTGACGGCCGTCCTCGACGGCATCGGCAAGGTGCTCAGGGACTGCCCGCCGGATCTGGTGGCCGATCTCGCGGACGGCGGGATCACGATGGTCGGCGGCAGCGCGCTGATGCCCGGTCTCGATCAAATGCTGCGCAACGCGACGGGCATGCCGGTGGCGATCGCGGAGCGTCCCGACATCTGCGCCGTACTCGGCCTCGGTGCGATGCTGGAGGGAAAGATCCAGCCAATGGCCCTGAACCCGCTGGCCGTGGTCCGCTGACGGCGGAGCCGCCGCTCGACCGACGAACGGCCGGCCGGCGGCGTGCGGGGCGGGCGAGAAGACGAGCGGTGCGATGAGCGGAGAGCCGGAGGCAGGACAGGAACCGGAGGCCGCGCGGGAGCCAGGGCGGGAGCCGGAGGCAGGGCCTGAGACGGGTCCAGGGCCCGGGCCGGAGGCCGACGGCATGGCGCCCGAGCCTCTGCTGCCCGCGCTGCTGGAGGCCGTGCTCGGCATCGGCACCGAACTCGAACTGCGGCCCGCGCTCCAGCACATCGTCGACACCGCCACCGAACTCATCGGCGCCCGGTACAGCGCCCTCGGAGTGATCGATCCCGAGCGCGGCCGGCTCACCGAGCTCTTCACGGCCGGTATCAGCGACAGCGAGCGGGAGCGCATCGGACGGCTCCCCGACGCGCACGGCGGGCTGCTCGGCCTACTCGTCCGGGACGCGAAGCCACTGCGGCTGGACGATCTGACGGCCCATCCCCGGTTCGCCGGCCTGGCGCCCGGCCATCCGCCGATGCGCTCCTTCCTCGGAGTGCCGGTCCAGGTGGACACCGTGGTCCTGGGCAGTGTCTATCTCACGGAGAAACGCGCCGGTCCCTTCACCGAGCAGGACCAGGAGCTGCTGGGCGTGCTGGCCTCACAGGCGGGCATCGCGATCGGCAACGCCCGGCTGTACGGAGCGGCCCGGCGGCGCGAGCGCTGGATCAAGGGAGCCGCTGCGGTCACCACGGCGCTGCTGCGCGGCGAGAACGCGGCGGACTCGCTGCTGACCGTCGCCGAGTCGGCCAGACTGCTCGCCGACGCCTACGCGGGTGTGGTGCTCCAGCCCACCGAGGAGGGCGGGATGGAGATCGTCGCCGCGTCCACGATCGGCGATCCGGACGGCATCGTCGGCACCGTCATCGAGCCCGGCTCGCCCGTACTGGTCCAACTGCTCGGCGGAGAGCCGGTGTTCATCGAGGACTCGTCCACCGATCCCCGGATGACCACCCATGTACGGTCCCGCTTCGGGCCGAGCATGATGCTGCCGCTCCAGAGCGGCGGCAAGCTGATCGGCACGCTCGCCCTGCCGCGCCGACGCGGCGGCCGTCCGTACAGCGCGGTGGACCGGCTGCTGGCCACCCAATTCGCCTCCCAGGCCGCGGTCGCGCTCGTACTGGCGGACTCGCGGCACAACCGGGAGCAGCTCGCGGTGTACGAGGACCGTGACCGGATCGCCCGCGATCTGCACGATCTTGTCGTCCAGCGCCTCTTCGCGACCGAGATGATGCTGGAGTCGACCAGACGGCGCGCGGGCACTCCGGAGCTGGACGAGCTGCTGGGCCGGGCCGTGGACGAGCTGGACTCCACCATCCAGGAGGTACGGACCACGATCTTCGCGCTCCAGCAGCCGCCCGCCGATGCTCCGACGAGCGTGCGCGGCAAGGTGCTGCGCGAGGCGGACGGCGCGGCGGTGCTGCTGGGCTTCCGGCCGTCGGTGCATTTCAACGGCCCGGTGGACACGCTGGTCGGCGAACCGGTGGGCCGACGGCTGCTGGCCCAGGTGCGCGGCGCCCTCGCCGCGGCGCACCGGCGGGAGGGCGTGACGGCGATCGAGGTGGAGATCGACGCGAACGCGGCGCTGCCGGACGGGGCGGAGGGCGTACGGCTGGTCGTCACGGACAACGGCGTGGGCGAGGACGGTGAGCGCGGTACGACGATGATCTGGGAGGAGCCGCGCCAGGGGCCGCAGGCCGCTTCGTGAGCGCGCGCAAGAGCCGCCCGTCAGCGCAGCAGATCGTGGAGCGAGGCCGTCAGCCGCGTGGCGAACGCCTCCCGGGTGCCGGAGTCCACCAGCTCCAGGGACAGATACGGATTGAGGTCCTCCAGCTCGACCAGCAGCAGTTCTCCGTCCGGCGCCCGGCAGGCGTCCACGCGCTGTATCCCGTGCTCAAGACCGTTCCAGTCGATGAACCGGCGCGCGAACTCCAGATCCGCCGCGCCGGCCTCGTACGGCTCCAGCTCCCAGCGCCGCCCGGGATCGGGCGCGTACAGGGCGTACTGGAAGTCCCGGTCGATGAAGTAGAACGAGACCTCGTAGCGGAACGGGATCCGTGGCTGCACCAGAACGTCGCCGAAGGCGAGGTCCGCCAGCCGCTCCGCCGGGACGAACTCCATCCCTATCGAGTCCGCGCCCAGCCGTGGCTTCACCACATAGGTGCCGGCCGCCGGCAGCCGGCCGAGGTCCTCGGCGCGGTCGACGGTCGGTATGACCGGATATCCGGCGGCGCTCAGCTCCGCCAGATATCCCTTGCCGGTCATGTCCGCCCGGCCGGTCAGCGGGTTGTAGACCCGGATTCCGGCCGCGCGGGCCCGGTCGCGGAAGGCGTCGTACTCCTTCTGGTAGTGGAGTACGGGCCCGCTGTTGCGCACCACGACCGCGTCGAAGGACTCCATCAGCCGTGCGGCGTCGAGAGGGTGGCACAGCGCGACGGCGAAGTCCCGCCGCAGCCGCGAGGAGAGCCGGATGTCCTCGTCGCAGTATCTGCGTCCCTGGGCCTCGTAGCCGAGATCGGTGACATAGAGAAGGGCGGACACGGTGCTCCTGGTATGGCTCGGAGGGAAACCGGGCCTACGAGGACCCAGGCCGGCTCACAGTACGCAGGAGTTCACCACATCGCCGGAGGCGGGCTTGGGTACGGTACGGCTCGACGGCGGCAGCGCGCCACGCTCGACCCACCGGGTCAGCGCCTCGAACGCGCTCCGGTAGCAGGGCAGGATCGGACGCAGCCGGTCCGGATAGCTGTCGTAGAGACCGTCGACATGCGTACCGCCCTCGATCGTGTAGTAGCGGTGCATCTTGGCCCGGTGCTGGTCCTTGATCATGCGCGTGTACACGTCCGAGTCGGCGGCGATCGGCAGCAGCGTGTCCAGCGAGCCCTGGAGCGTGATCATGGGCTTGCCGATCCGGCCGGTCAGCGAGACGCGCTCGACGGCCCGGTGGACGGAGCGCGGCCGTTCCGCGTAGTCGTACGAGGCGTCCGAGGCGCAGGGCGCCAGAATCTCCGCCGTCGTGGAACCGGCCGAGGCGCCCGGGCAGTTGGTGTCGTACGTCGGGTCGAACTCGGCCCGGTACACCTTCTGCGTCAGTCCCCAGTAGGCGGTCTGGTGGTAGGGCCAGAGGAACTCACTGCCCGGCGCGAACCCTGCCTCGTACATGTCGTCCGCTCCCGCGCCACCCGCCGCGTATGCCACCGTCGTGGGCAGATAGGTGAGCAGATTGGGTCCGCGCTCCGTCCAGAGCACGCCCTCCCAGTCCACTCCGCCGTCATACAGCTCGGGATGGTTCTCCAACTGCCAGCGGGTCAGATAGCCGCCGTTGGAGGTGCCGGTCATATACGTACGGCGCGGGGCATGTCCGTAGGCGCGCTGGACCGCCTTCTTGGCGGCCCTGGTCAGTTCGGTGGTGCGCCGGTTCCATTCGACGACCGCGTCACCGGGCCGAGTGCCGTCGGTGTAGAAGTCGGGCCCGCTGTTGCCCTTGTCGGTGGAGGCGAAGGCATAGCCCTGCGCCAGCACCCAGTCGGAGATCAGCGGATCCAGCGAGTACTGCTTGCGCGTGCCGGGCGCGCCGGTCACCACGAGCCCGCCGTTCCAGCGGTCGGGCAGCCGGATCACGAACTGGGCGTCGTGCTTCCAGCCGTGGGTGGCGTTCAGCCGCGAGGAGTCGGGGAAGTAGCCGTCGATCTGGACACCGGGCACGCCCGAGGGATTCTCGGTGCCCTTCGCGAAGAGCGGCGACCAGTCCGTGGAGTCGGTGTACTGGGTGCCCGCGAGCGCCGTGGAGGTCAGATCCGGCAGACAGGCCGCGGTCTGGAACTCCGCGCCCGGTACGGAGACCCGGTCGCGTACGGCACAGTGCGACGGCGCCGCACCGGCCTCCGAGCCCGGTACGGGGGCCGCCGCGGCACCGGTCGCCGTGACCGCCAGCAGCATGGCCGCCAGCGCGGTGACACCTGTTCTCACACGCATGGAACTCCTCCGATTGGCTCGACCTGATCGGTCCATCAATGCCATGGCGCACATCGTCAGCGCCTCATGAAGGTCGGGCCATGTGGACGGCCCATAGTTCCAAGTATCAAAAGGTAGAGCCCCACCCCACCCCGGCCGGGCCACCGCACATCCCGGCCGGGCCAGTAGGGCCGGTCCGGATCAGAGACGGGCGGCCACCGTGCGGGCCAGGTCTTCGAGAGGCTTACGGGTCTCGGCCGGCGGGACCGAGCGTACGAGGCGTATGGAGATCCACTGTTCGGAAGTGCGGAAGAAGACGGATCCGTCCTCCAGATACGCCTCCTCGCCGATTCCGGAGAGCGGGCTCAGCTCATGTCCGATGCCTCGTTCGGCGTCGAGATAGCTCCGCGCGGAGTCGCCGACATAGACCTCCACCTGCGCCGAGGGACCGGACGCGAGCCCGGTGTAGGTGCAGGTCTCGTCAAGGGGCGCGGCGGGATTGAGCTTCGAGTCGGCCAGCGTCTCGGCCTCCTCCTGCGAGACGATCCCGCAGGGATCGCCGGCCGCCACCGGACTCGCCGACGGCTCCGTCGGGCTCTCCGCGGGCTCCTGCGGAGGCTCCTCCACCGGCACGGTCGGGCTCGGCAGATCACTGGCGGTCGGAGTCGGGTCCGGATCCGGGTTCTGGATCGCGTCGCACCCCTGGAGCGCGAGGACCGCGACCAGGGCCAGTGGCGCCATCGCCACCGCCGACAGCGGGCGGGCCCGCCTGCCGGTGCGTCTACCGGAGCGGGTACGAGTACGAGTGCGCGTCATCGGATCAGTCCCCTTGGGCAGCGTGGTGGAGGGCTCTGACAGCCTCTCCGAAGCAGGCGAAATCTGGGACGCGCCGAACCCACCGATCGGTTTCCGCCAAACGCAGCCCTGGTGCGCCGGACGCTTCCCCGAGGTCTGCGCCAGGTGGCGGCCAAGTTGATCCATGCGGGTGGAGGTGGCATCCATACGATCAAGGAAACGCCGCCGCAAGGAACGATTCAGCTATCGTCCGACACGTACACCGGTCCGCTCTCCCACGTCGACAAGGAGGTCGCGAGGAATGCCCGAGCTCCCGTTCCCCGCGCCCGCCGTGAGCGTCTGTCAGTCCCCGTCGCTCGCGCACCGCTCACGCAGGACCCGGCAGACGACGGAGCGCCCCATCCTGGTCTGATACCGGCTGGGGCGCTCGAATACTGGTCGGATCGTTTCCTCGAACGTCCGTCCGCGTGGGGCGGGTGGGACTCGAACCCACGGCCGACGGATTATGAGTCCGCTGCTCTAACCGGCTGAGCTACCGCCCCTAACGGCGCGTCGCGCACATTTGTGCGCGCCGTCTGCCGCAGCATAGCCGCTCATACGATCTCCTGCCTCGGATGGTCGGCATCGCCCTGACCTTGAGGACTTCGCCGTACACCGCCCGGTTGCGGGATTGGCGCAGAACAGACGAAAAAGGACCCCGAGGGGCCCTTCTCGCTCTCCTGCTCCCCCGGCTGGACTCGAACCAGCAACCCTCCGGTTAACAGCCGAATGCTCTGCCAATTGAGCTACAGGGGACCGCGCTCCCCCGACTGGACTCGAACCAGTAACCTGCCGGTTAACAGCCGGCTGCTCTGCCAATTGAGCTACAGGGGATTGCTGCGTGTGCGCCGAACGTACCTGCCCGGGTCCTCCCGGGCGGCGCGCGCTCGCCGCGACACATACATTAGCGCAAGCAGGGGGGTGTTCCGCCAATCGCTATCGACCCGGCTCACGCCGGGTGATCCCGGGCCCCCACGGGGTAGGCGGAGGGCAGAGACCGAAGGTCCGCCGCCAACACCGGGGACCGGGACATCAGGGAAGGGTGGCAGCCATGCGGTACCGCCTCGCATTCATCGCGGGACTGGCTTGCGGATATGTACTCGGCACACGTGCCGGACGCGAGCGTTACGAGCAGCTCAAGAAGTCGGTGCGCGAGGTGTCCCAGAACCCGGCCGTGCGCAACGCCGCCGAGTCGGCCGCGCAGACCGGCCGCGAGGTCGCGGGCAAGGCGTATCAGTCGGTGAGCGCAGTGGTGGGCGACCGGGTGCCGGACTCCGTGGCCCACCGGGTGCGCTCGCTGCGGGAGCGTAGTCAGAACGGCCAGGACGACTGGGGGACCAGCAACACCTGACCGGTCCGCCCTGTACACCCGCGTGCCGTCCCGGACGCGTCCGCCGCGCCGCGCGTGCGGCAGAATCAGGTGTCATGGGAATAGTCGCCGGGTTGGACAGTTCGTCCGGATTCACACGTGTCCTCGTCTGTGACGCGGACACGGGCGCCGTGCTGCGGCAGGGCTACGCACCGCATCCGGTCGATCCGAAGGCCACCGAGATCGATCCTCAGGCCTGGCTGCTCTCCCTCGGCGAGGCGGCGTCCGGCGGTCTGCTGGAGGGCGTCCAGGCCATCGGTGTCTCGGCCCAGCAGGACGGCATGGTGGCCCTGGACCAGCAGGGCAATCTCGTACGGCCCGCGCTGCTCGGCAACGACAAGCGGGCGCAGGTCGCCGCCGCGGATCTGGTCGACGCGCTGGGCGGGCGGCAGGCCTGGGCCGAGGCGGTCGGATCCGTACCGCAGTCGAGCCGGCTCGTGGCCAAGCTGCGCTGGATGGCACGGACCGAGCCGGAGGCGGCGCAGCGCACCGCGCTGGTGCTGCAACCGCACGACTGGCTGGTCTGGCAGCTCCTCGGCCGGCCGGCACGCAGCACCACCGACCGGGGCGCGGCGTCGGCGACCGGCTACTGGTCGGCGCGTACGGGCTCGTACCGGCCCGATCTCGTGGAGCTGGCGCTCGGGCACCAGGCCGCGCTGCCGGAGGTGCTCGGTCCCGCCGACGCCGCCGGAACCACTCCCGAGGGACTGCTGATCTCCGCGGGCACCGGCGAGACCATGGCCGCCGCCTTCGGGCTGGGTGTGGCCGTCGGGGACGCCGTGGTGTCGCTGGGAGCCTCGGGCTCGGTGATGGCCGTACACCACGAGGCGCTCGCCGATCCGGCCGGAATGATCACCTCCTTCGCGGACGCGACCGGGATGCATCTGCCGGTGGTCCACACGCTGAACGCCGTCAGGGCCCTGCGCGGTACGGCGGAGCTGTTGGGGAGCGTGGGGCTGGCCGAGCTGTCCGCGCTGGCGCTCAAGTCCACGCCGGGCTCATCCGGGCTGGTGTTCCTGCCGTATCTGGAGGGCGAGCGGACGCCTCAGCTCCCGCACACGGCGGGCACGCTGACCGGGCTGCGCCGTGAGTCGATGAAGCCGGAGCATCTCGCGCGGGCCGCGTTCGAGGGAATGCTCTGCTCGCTCGCCGACGCGATGGACGTGCTGCGCGGGCGCGGCGTGGAGGTGCGCCGGGTGTTCCTGCTGGGCGCCACCGCCGCGCTGCCCGCCATCCAGGCCCTCGCTCCGGCGGTCTTCGGCGCACAGGTCGTCGTACCGCAGCCCGCGGACTACGCGGCGCGCGGCGCGGCGCGGCAGGCGGCCTG
>NZ_FMDK01000728.1 GCF_900091995.1 Streptomyces sp. MnatMP-M17 | reverse complement strand
GCGGCCGTCCGGCTCGGTCTGCGGGACACGGCGCTCGCCCGCGCGGTGGCGCCGGCGGGAGGCATGACCGTGGTCGAGGCGATGCCCTCCACCGGTACACATACGCCCTCCACCGGTTCCCGGCGCGCCGGGATCGGTCCGGCCGTGCCCGTACTCGATCTGCCGGCGTCCGCGACCGCCGCGCGGACCGCCCTGCGGTTCACCGCGGAGGGCGACGAGCACGACCCCGGCCCGAGGACCGTATACGCGGACGAACTGGGCGGTCTCACCCTGCTGGCGGACTCAGTCGGTCCCGGCACGGAGCCGATCGCCGATGTACGGGCGCTGGAGCGCGCCGTCGCGGCGGCTCCCTGGGCCGCGTCGACGCTCCACGCGGTCGCCTTCGCCACGAGTCTGCGGGCCGCGGCGGCGGAGCTGACCATGCACCACTCCACGCTCCAGGACCGGCTGGCACAGGCGGAGCACTGGCTCGGCTGGCCGGTGCACGAGCCGCGCGGACGGCTCCGCCTCCAGCTCGCCCTCACCGTGTGGCGGCTCCACCGCAATCAGCATCTGTGAGCCCGGGCCCGGCGGCGGACGGCGCGGCGGTGCGGCAGGCAGGCGGACGGCGGACGGTCCAGCGGGCAGGGACACAACAGCGGCCGGGAGTGGTTAGGCTGGCCGACGATGTTCTCCCCTGAGGGCCCGACCCTTCGCGAACTCGCCGTGCAGGCGCTTTCGTCCGTCGAGCACGGCTATGACCTGCTGGCGCCGAAGTTCGACCGGACACCGTTCCGTACGCCGGATCAGGTGCTGGACGCCGTGGTGCGTACCGTCCGGCCGCTCGGCCCGTTCCGTACGGGACTCGACATCTGCTGCGGCACCGGCGCCGGGATGGGCGTGCTGCGGCGGCTCTGCGACGAAAGGATCGTCGGCGTCGACTTCAGCGCGGGCATGCTCGCCGCCGCCGGATCCGCGGTGCCGGATCTTCCCGGCGAACCGGCCGTGGAGTGGGTACGGGCCGACGCGCGCGCCCTGCCTCTCGCGCCCGCGTTCGATCTGGCCGTGAGCTTCGGTGCGTTCGGTCATTTCCTGCCGGCCGAGCGGCGAGCGGTGTTCGCCCAGGCGCGTGCCGCTCTCCGGCCGGGCGGTCTGTTCGTGTTTCCCGTGCCCGCGCCGCCCCGGGTCGGCTCCCGGCTCTACTGGGCACTCTGGGGTTTCGACTCGGCGATGCGGCTGCGCAATCTGCTCTGGAATCCGCCGTTCGTCATGTACTACCGCACATTCCGGCTGCCGGAGGTGCTGGACGAACTGGCCGGTGCGGGATTCACGACCGGTCTGCTGCCCTTGTCCGATCTCGGCCGCCGGCCCGACGGCAGTCCTCGCTGCGCCCTGGTGGTCGCGCGCGGAGCATGAGCCGGGCCCGGGCGGCCGGTCAGCCGTCCAGTGGTCAGCGGTCCAGTGGTCAGTCGTGCGGTGGCCGGTCCGTCCGTCTGTCAGCGGTCAGTCGTCCAGCGGCCGTCCCGGACCGCGCGGCCCGGGACGCTCGTCGAGCACCTCGGGGAACTCCTGATCGTGCGGGCGCGGCGGCTGCGGGCCATGGGCGGTCATGATGACGGTCTGCTCGATCCGTACGACGCGGTAGACGTCCTCGCCGATGATCACCTGATCCTCACCGCGTGCGACGGCCTCGGCGGCCCGTGCGAAACGCCGGCCCAGCTCACCGCCGTTCGCGGCCCGTACCAGCAGGACATCACGGAGATCCAGCCGTGCCTCCTCCTCGGCGGCGACGGCGGGAAAGAGCTGCCGCCAGCCGCGGTCCTCATGGAGCATCGCGGCATATCCGGTGTAGTGCGCGACGGACACCGGATCCACATCCGGACCGTCCACCGGGAAGGCGCGTCTCAGCGCCTCCTCGCGTGCGCCCAGCTCCAGCAGCCGCCGCGCCGCCGCTTCGTCGAATAAGCCGTCCGCCGTCTCGTCCGAGTTCGCGCTCATACGAGCAGAGTGCCGTATGACGGCGGTCCGCGCGGTACGGATACAAGGATCATCCGGTGGAAATCCGGCCATCTTTCCGTCATACGAATCCGCCACTCCGAGATGCCATAACCGCAGGCGGGACGCGGTTGAATGGGTGTGCTGGAGGCATATGGGGCACAGAGGCAGCCGAACAAGCGCGGGGAGCGTTGCGCCATGGACGACGACGAGAGGCGCCAGGAGCAGAACCGGCGGAAGGATCTTCGGAAGGACGGGCGGAGAGGCCGCGGAGACAGAGTGCCCGTCGCGCTCAAGGGCGTTCCCGAGACACTGCTGTGGAATCTGTACCAGCGCGCGTGCGACGCGCGCGATCCCACCTCCGCGTTCCAGGATCCGAAGGCGGTCGAGCTTGTCGACGCCGTCGACTATCCCTTCGCCGAGACCTTCGGCCCGCCCAGCCCGTTCCTGGCGCAGGGCCAGGCCCTGCGCGTCCGTACCTTCGACGGCGTCGTACGGCACTTCCTCACCGAGCGTCCCGACGGCACGGTCATCGCGCTGGGCGAAGGTCTGGAGACCCAGTTCTGGCGGGTGGACAACGGCCGGATGAGCTGGCTCACCGTGGATCTGCCGGAGACCGTGGCCGTCCGGCTGCGGCTGCTGCCCGACGGTGAGCGGCGCCGTACCTTCGCGTGCTCCGCCCTGGATCCGGCGTGGCCCGACCAGGTCGACACCGCCCGCGGTGTGCTCGTCACCGCCCAGGGCCTGCTGATGTATCTGCGGCCTCCCGAGGTCCGGGAGGTGATCGCCACCTGCGCCGAGCACTTCCCGGGCGGAGCGCTCGTCTTCGACGCGGTGCCGAGGTGGTTCAGCGCCCGTACGACACACGGCGGGATAAGAACCGCCCAGGGCTTCGCCGTCCCGCCGATGCCGTGGGGCATGGACGCGGGTGAACTGCGCAAGGTCTACGGCGCGCATCCGCACATCACGGAGGTGCGCGAGATACCGCTGCCGCGCGGCCGAGGCGTGTACTACGGCGCCGTGCTGCCGGTCCTGCGGCATCTGCCGGTCGTACGGAACCTCCGCCCGACGATGACCGTGCTGACGCGCTTCGCGAGGCGATGAGCCATCGGGTCTGCTACGCCGACTCGCCCAGGGCCGGCACCGCCGTTCCCGCCGCCTTCTCCACCAGCGCGATCCCTGCCTCCTTGCTGACACTGCCGCGTGACAGCACCGCCAGCAGATAGCCGTGTCCGTCGACCGTTATCCGCCCGATGCTGTTGATGTCCCACAGCCCGGTCGCGGTCCGCGGGAGCCAGCCGTTCTTGAGCCCGGTCGCCGGTCCCGCGGCCGACACGCCCCAGTCCTGGTCCGCCGCTACCCCGGCCATCAGCTCCTGTACATAGGCGCGAGAGGCCGCGCTCAGGTCGGACGCGGAGTCGTCGCCGAACACGGCGGAGAGCAGGACGAGCTGGTCCGAGGCGGTGGTCTGGGTCAGTCCCCACAGACCGTTGCCTCCCGCCGTCGTCGATGTCAGTCCCAGTCTGCGGTTCGCCGCGTCCAGGCCCGGCGCGCCGCCGATCACGGTCCACAGCGCGTCGGCCGAGGCGTTGTCGCTGACGCGGATCATCGAGTTCGCGTAGGCCCTCTCGCCCGCCGTGAGCCGGCGGTCCTCGTCCTGCGCGTGCAGCAGCAGTGCCACCAGGATGTCGACCTTGACGATGCTCGCCGCGTCGTACGTGGTCCCGGCGCGGACACCGTACGACGCCGTGCGGCCGTCCTCGGGATCGAGCACCGCCACCGAGAACGAGGCCGAGGTGGACTTCACGACCGGTTCGAGCCGCGCGGCCAGCGTCTCGTCCGGATCGGCCGTCGGCTCCGGCTCGGGCTCCCGGCTGACCTCACGGGACCGCAGCACGCCCATCGCTTGCGGCAACGGCAGGGACACGGCCGTCGGCCGGGGCCCGGGAGACGCCAGGAGCGCGTCGGACCCCGGCACGGCGGGCGCGTCGCCGCCGGCGGTCATGAGAAAGCCGCCCGTCGCCACCCAACCGGCGACAAGGAGGGTGGTGACGGGGTGCGGAGAAGCGATGCGGTGCCGGGACATGGCGTGAGAGTAGAAACAAAATCTGAGCTGTGGCTATGTGCCAGGTAAAAGCTCGGTGACGAACCCGGGCCCGGTCCGGTGCCGGGGGGGCTCAGCCCGGCGCCGACGGGCTCAGCGACCGCCGGGAAAGTACCGCTCGATGAGATCGTTGCGGAACACTCCGCGCGGATCGAGCTTCGCCGTCAGCGCCTCGAAGTCCGTGTAGCGCTCGTAGAGTCCGCTGACCTGCTCCGGGCCCATGGTGAAGACCTTTCCCCAGTGCGGTCTGGCGTCGAAGGGCGCCAGCGCCTCCTCGATGGCGGCCAGCACCGGTGTCAGGGCGGCCTCGTCGGGATGCCAGGTGAAGTGGAAGGCCACCGAGTCACGTCCGTACGCCGGGCTCAGCCACAGGTCGTCGGCCGCGACGGTCCTGATCTCACCGATCTGGAGGAGCGGCGCGATCCGCTCGCCGATCGCGGTCAGCGCGTCGAAGGCCGCGAGGCCGTCCTCCCGCGCGACGAAGTACTCGCTCTGCAACTCGTCGCCGTTGCTCGGGGTGAACTCGGGCCGGAAGTGCGGCAGCCGCTCGTGCCACGGCCCGGGAACGCCCGACTGTACGGTGCAGGTGCCGGCATCCATCCCGGGCACCGGATGGCGCGGACCGTCCGCGAGCACCGCGCCCAGCCACGTCTCCGGAGCGGGATCCGGATCGCCGTCACCGATCCGCTGCTTCAGCCAGACCTGGTCCACCTGGTCGGTGCGCCAGCTCGTGAAGAGGCTCACGCTGTACGCGGCGGACAGGACGTCGTCGAACCGCTCGCGCAGCCGCGCGTACGGGAGTCCTTCGTACACCCACTGCCGGAAGTCGTGTCCCGGCACCAGATCGAGCGTCATCCGGGTGACCACACCGGCCGCGCCCAGCGCGACCACCGCGCCCGCGAAGTCCTCGTCGCCCCGGGCGAGCGTGAGCAGTTCGCCGTCGGCCGTGACGAGTTCCAGCGCGCGGACCGCAGAGGCCAGGTTTCCGTTGCCGGTCCCGGAGCCGTGTGTCCCGGTGGCGCAGGCTCCGGCGACGGAGATGTGCGGGAGCGAGCCGAGGTTGTGCAGCGCCAGCCCGGCCCGGTGCACGGCGCCGGTGAACTCGGCGAACCGCAGGCCGGCACCGACCGTGACCGTGGCGGCCGTCGTGTCGACCTCCACGGTCCTGGGCAGTCCGGCCACCGAGATCAGATCGCCATGGGTGTCCGCGATCGTGTTGAACGAATGTCCGCTGCCCAGTACGCGCACCGAGCTGCTTCCGGCGACGATCTCCCGCAACCGTTCCATGGAGGGAGGCGTGTGCACGCGTGCCGCGTTGAAGGTGATGTTGCCGGCCCAGTTCCGCACCACCGGAGGTATGGCGGTGTCATCGGGGGCGACGGGGTGTCCGGACGCGTGGGGCACTGGGTTTCTCCTTCTGCGTTTTCGTACTGCCTGCGTTTTTGTGCTGCCAGAACGGTCTCGTGCTGCCAGAACCTTTCTGCTCTGCCAGGACTCTGACATGCGCGTGGTGCGGACGAGCGGGCAGTGTGCCGCGACTAGGGTGTGGGCTCGTCCAGGCGGCCCGGCCGGCTCCGGCGTGGAAAGTAGGTGTCCCTGTGCCCGAGGAGGAGTTTCCCGTGGCGCGGCGGTGGGCCGTGGGAGCGCTGCTGAGCATGACCTTCGCGAGCGGTCTGGTGGACGCGGTGAGCTATCTGCGGCTGGGACACGTCTTCGTCGCCAATATGACAGGCAATGTCGTTTTTCTGGGGCTCTCCATCGCCAAGGCGCACCACTTGTCGGTGGTCGGTCCGGTCGTGGCCCTGACGGCCTTCGTCCTGGGCACGTTTCTCGGCGGCCGGCTCAACAAGCACTTCGGCCGGCGGCCCCGGTTCTGGCTCGCCGCCGCCTTCGCCGGGCAGGCCGCCCTGCTTGCCCTGACGGCCGTACTGGTCGGCACGGGTGTACTGGCGGCCGAGGGCGGGGCCACCCTGCTGATCGTCGCGCTGCTCGGCGCCTGTTGCGGTCTCCAGAACGCCACGGTCGGCCTTCTGGCGCCGCGGGATCTCACCACGTCCGTGCTCACCAGGACGCTCACCGCGCTCACCTCGCAGAGTGTCTTCGGCGCGGGCACCGGGGCCAGGCCGCATCGCAGGGCGGGATCGGTGGCGGCCGTGTTCACGGGCGCGGCCACCGGAGGGCTGCTGCTCCAGGTGACCTTGGCGGGAGTCATCGGCCTCGCGGCCGTGGCGGTCACGGGCGCCGCGGTGGTCTTCGCACTGGCGCCCGCCACGCGCACGGCCGCCGCGCGCGACTGATCCGTACGGTTCGATCCGTACGGCCGGACCTGATCCGTACGGTCCGGGTACGGGACCGGGCGCTTACGGCTTGCGGCCGACGCCGCTCCACATCGGGATGTCGTCGGCCGGTATGTCGTGCGGGCCCGGCCGCCACCGCGGCAGTGACACCACACCGGGCGCCAGCAGTTCCGTACCGTCGAAGAAACGTTCCACCTGGTCATGCGTACGAGGTGTGGCGGCGGCGTGCGCGGCGGCGCGCTCGTTGTAGACGCGCATCGACTCGGCGACCTCGGCGGCGCTGATGTCGGACGCCGGGTGGGAGATCACGAGATGGCTGCCGGAGGGCAGCGCGTCGAGCAGCCGGCGGACGACACCGTACGGATCGTCGGCGTCCGGGATGTACTGGAGGATCGCGACGAGCATCAGCCCGACGGGCCTGCTGAAGTCCAGCGTGCGCCGCGCCTCGGCGAGGATCGTCTCCACGTCGCGGGCGTCGGCCTCGATGTAGTCGGTCCGCCCTTGGGCCGAGCCGACGAGCAGGGCGCGTGCGTGGGCCAGCACGATCCGGTCGTTGTCCACATAGACGACGCGGGACTCCGCAGCGACGGACTGGGCGACCTCATGGGTGTTGTCCGCGGCGGGAATGCCGGTGCCGATGTCCAGGAACTGCCGGATCCCGGCCTCGCCCGCGAGATGACGGACCGTCCGGCCGAGGAAGGCGCGGTTGGCGCGGACGGAGGGAACGATCCCGGGATTGGCCTCGGCGGCCAGTTCGGCGGCCTCCAGATCGGCGGGATAGTGGTCCTTGCCGCCCAGCCACGCGTTGTACACGCGGGCGGGATGGGCCACGCCCGAATCGAACTCCGGCGGACGCTCCATACTCATCACATTCACCCTCTCGGCCCGTTCTCCCGACGCGATCTTCGCGGCAGCCCCAGCGTACGCACCCGACCGCACTCGCGGAGCCGCTCTCAGCACTCCGCGCACTCCGTCAAGTGCTCCTCGTACCAAAGGCTGTGCTCGCGGCGGGCCCACCGGGCATACCATCAGACGTTGGCATGGACATAACTTGGTGGGGATTCGCCGCGCTCGCCCTGGCGGCGGCGCTCGTCGGCTTTTCGAAGACCGCGGTGAGCGGTGCGAATACGGTCAGTCTGGCCGTGTTCGCCGCCGTGCTGCCCGCGCGTGATTCGACCGGAGTGCTGCTGCCTCTGCTGATCATGGGCGATGTGCTCGCCGTACTGACCTACCGGCGGCATGCCCACTGGCCGACTCTGTGGCGGCTGTTCCCGGCGGTCGCCGCGGGCGTCGTGGTGGGCACGGTCTTTCTGCTCTGGGCCGATGACGCGGCCGTCCGTACATCGATCGGGGCGATCCTGCTGCTGATGGCCGGAGTCACGGTCTGGCGGCGGCGCGCCGGCGGAACGGACGGTGCGAAGGAGACGGCGGACACCGGCCAGGACTCGGGCGACACGGATCGCCCGGGGCCGTCGGGCGGTCGCCTCAAGGCCCGTTCGTACGGAGTGCTCGGCGGGTTCACGACGATGGTGGCCAACGCGGGCGGCCCGGTCATGTCGATGTATCTGCTCTCCGCGGGCTTCCGGAAGCTCGGCTTCCTGGGCACCTCGGCGTGGTTCTTCCTGATCGTCAACACCTCGAAGGTGCCGTTCAGCGTGGGACTCGGTCTGATCGACGCCCACTCGCTCCTGCTGGACGCCGCCCTGGTGCTCTTCGTGCTGCCCGGCGCCTATATCGGCAAGGTCTGTGTGAACCGGATCGACCAGCGGCTCTTCGAGCGCCTGGTGATCGGAGCGACCGTGCTCGGCGGACTTCAGCTGCTGCTGCGCTGAGCGCTCACTGCCCTGCCGCCCGGATCCGCCCTGGGGTTCCGACATGAGTGCCTTACGGTGCTTTCATGCGTAAGGATCATGAAGGTGACGCCCGCTCGGGCGGTACGCACGGCGGACACCGGACCATGGCCGGGAGGTGGGCCGCCTTCAGATCCTCGCCCTTCCTCCCGGCCACCGTCGTGACGGTCATCGTCGCCGCCGCGGCCGGGCTCTTCGCCGGTTCGTACACGTACAACATGGCCAACCCGACACCGCACCGCATCCCCATCGCCGTCGTGGGCCCTCTGCACACCAGCGCCGCCACCGCCTTTGTGGACGGTATGGAGAAGCGGCTCAACACCTCGCTCGAAATCCATCCCTTCGCGACGGGCGCCGCCGCGCGCCACGGAGTGGAGGAGCAGGAGGTGTTCGCGATCCTGACCGTGCTTCCCGGCCGGGTCGATCTCGCCGTGGCGAGCGCCGCCGGCGCCTCCGTGGCACAGGTGCTCACGGAAGCGGCGCCGGCGGTGGCCAGGTCCGTCGGTGTCCCGGTGCGGATCAGCGATGTCAAACCGCTCCAGAAAGGCGATCCGCGCGGTCTCGCGCTCTTCTACATCTCCCTCGCGGCCGTGATCCTCGGCTTCGTCGGCGCCACTCAGCTCTCCGTCCACGCGAAAGCGCTCGACCCTGGCGAGCGCATCGGCTGCATCGTGGTCTACGCCCTGCTGGGCGGCTTCTCCATCGCCGCGGTGGTGGACTGGTGGCTGGGCGCGGTCCGCTTCCCGTTCGCCGAGTCCTGGCTGATCCTGGCGTTCACGATGTTCACCACCGGGATGGTCTTCACCATGTTCCACACCCTGATCGGGCGCTGGGCGTTGATCCCGACCTGGGGACTGATGGTGCTGCTGGGCAATCCGTCCTCCGGAGGTGCCGTCTCCTGGCCGCTGCTGCCGTCCCTGCTGGGCCATATCGGCCGCTGGCTGCCGCCCGGCGCCTCGATCAACGCCCAGCACACCGCCGTCTACTTCGGCGACGCACAGCATGTGTTCCCGTTCGCCGTGCTGGCGGGCTGGGCGCTGGTGGCCACGGCCGTGTTCCTGATCTGGCACAAACGCCATCCCGGCGGCCGACGGGAGCGTACATCCGCGCACGCCGCTCCACCGCCGGAGGGCACCGGACGCGACCAGGATGCGGGAGCGGTGTGACCGGCCGGGCACACTGCTCGTACCCTGAGCGCCATGAACGCAGGGGGCCAGGAAAGACGCGTGATCGACGGCCGGTTCGAGCTGCTCGGCCGGCTCGGCGCGGGCGGTATGGGAATGGTGTGGCGCGCCCTTGATCTGGCGCTCCACCGCGAGGTGGCGCTCAAGGAGGTACGCCCGCCCGATCCCGCGCTGCTCGCGGCGGATCCGGCGGCGGCCAGGCTGCTGCGCGAACGGGTACTGCGGGAGGCCAGGGCGCTGGCCAGGATCGATCATCCGGCCGTGGTGACGATCCATCACATCGTGGACTCGCCGGAGATGGTCCATCCCTGGATCGTCATGGAGCTGGTGGCGGGCCAGTCGCTCCAGGAGCGGCTCGCCGAGGGCACGTTGACGCCCGTCGAGGCCGCCACGATCGGACGCGGAGTGCTGGCGGCGCTGCACGCGGCGCACGCGGCCGACATCCACCACCGGGATGTGAAGCCCGCCAATGTCCTGCTGCGGCCGGACGGCCGGCCGGTGCTCACGGACTTCGGTATCGCGGCGCTCCGCGAGGCCACCGGTCTGACGGCCACCGGTGATCTCATCGGCTCTCCCGACTACATCGCGCCGGAGCGGATACGCGGCGACGAGAGCCGTACCGCCTCCGATCTGTGGTCGCTGGGCATGCTGATGTACGTGTCGGTCGAGGGCCGGCATCCGCTGCGCCGGGCCACCTCCCTGGCCACGCTGGCCGCCGTGCTCGACGAGGAGATACCCGCGCCCGTCCGGGCCGGAGCACTCGCCCCGGTGCTGATGGCGCTGCTCGACCGGGATCCGGACGCACGGCCCGACGCGGCCGAACTGGACCGGCTGCTGACCGCGGTGGTGGACGGGCCCGGCTCCGCGCCGGGAGAGGCCGACGCGGTGGTTCCGGAAAAGGCGGACGCGGTGACTCCGCATCAGCCGCCTCAGCAACCGCCTCCCACTCCGGCCACCCGGGTGCTGACACCGCCGTCGCGGTACGAGCAGCGACCCGCGTCGCCGTATTCCGGCTTTCCCTCGTCGGCGAATCTGTTCACGCCGCCCGCGTCACCGGCCCCGCGCGGCTCCGCGTCTGGTCCCGGACCCGTGTCCGGCACCGGCGCTCCGGCCCGCCTGGCGGGCGGCGCCCGCAGGCCTCCGTTCGTCCCGATCGCCGCGGCCGTCGTCGGCGTCGGGCTGACCGGAGTGCTGATCTGGGCGCTGCTCCCGTCGCAGGGCGACAAGGGCGGCGACGGCAACACCCCCGGCGCGGACCGGCCGGGCACCAGCGCCCCCGCCGATCCATCCCCACGGTCCTCGGAGTCCTCCGATCCGGTCACCTCGCCCCAAGGCTCCGACGAGGAGTCCCTGTTGACACCGTCGGGCGTCAGAGCGGTGATCGGAAAGCTCAAACCCGTCATGGGCGGCACGGAGGTCAGCAAGTTCAGCCTCTACAGCGACCATGCCTCGGCTGACGCGCTCATCGCCGGGAGCAAGGAACTGTACGACTCGTTCGACTACCGGGATGGCCAGGTCACCAAAAGGGATATGGGCGGCACACTGCCCGACGGCGAGGGCACCGTCGACCTCCTGTCCTTCGACTGGGACGCCCTTCCAGGTCTGTTCAGCAAGGCCGAGAAGGACCTCGGTGTCGACAAGCCGACCAATCGCTACATCTTCATCGATCCATCGTGGGCCTTCGCCGACGACCAGCCTGTGCTGCTCGTCTATCTCTCGGACAACTACGGCGGTGCCTATCTGGCCGCCGACCGATCAGGCAAGGTCCTCAAGAAGTACGCGCGCGGCGACTAGGTGCCTAGGCCCTGACGGTCGAGAACCGTCTGATCGAACACGGCCCTCGGGCACAACCACCGGGCCCTTTCGTGTGTCATTTCAGACGAGTGGCACAGCACGACCCATACCGGCCGTGGACGCGTCCGACGCTGTGCCGCCCTTCATCGATCGACCGCGAAACGGGGAACCTCCATGCGTATCCGTCCCGCCCTCGCCGCACCGGCGGCAGCGGCTCTCGCCCTTCTTCTCGCCGGTACCGGCATGTCGGCCGCCGTCGCCGCGCCCGCGGCCCTCGCCACCTGTCAGCAGGGCTCGGTCGAGGTGACCGCCGCCCGGGGCGCCACGGCCCATGTCGTCCGTATCAGCGTCACCAACGGAAGCGGGCGCGCCTGCGTCGTCGACCGCATCCCCACCGTCACCTTCGGGGATCTGGACGGCGCGGCCCAGCCCGTACCGCCGTCGGAGAGCGCCCCCTACCGGCTCGCCGCCGGAGGCTCCGCGTACGCCGCCGTGCGCACTCTCGACCCGGCCGCCGAGGAAAGCCGTACGGTCTCCTCCCTGACGGTGGCGGCCGATCCGTCGCACTACGGCGAGGAGTTCACCGCCGCGTCCCTGGGATCGCCTCGGGGCATCCGGGTCTGGGAGCCCGTCACCACGCTGTGGCAGCCCACCCGCGCCAAGGCGGACGCGGCCCTCGCCGCCGCAACGCGCTGACA
>NZ_FMDK01000726.1 GCF_900091995.1 Streptomyces sp. MnatMP-M17 | reverse complement strand
ATTGCGCTGCACCAGCCGGTCCATGCCCGCGATCCCGATCGCCGACAGCAGCGCACCGATGGTGGTCGGGATCAGCGCTACCACGAGTGCGACCAGGATGACGATCGACTGCTCGGCGTGCGCGAACAGCGCGAACGGTTGAAGTGTCACCACAGCGATCAGGAAGACGATCGTCAGCGAGGCGAGCAGGATGTTCAGTGCGATCTCGTTGGGCGTCTTCTGCCGGGCCGCGCCTTCGACCAGTGCGATCATCCGGTCGATAAAAGTCTCGCCTGGCTTGGAAGTGATCCGTACGACGATACGGTCGGACAGCACCTTCGTTCCGCCGGTCACGGCCGAGCGGTCGCCGCCCGACTCCCGGATGACCGGCGCCGATTCACCCGTGATCGCCGACTCGTCCACACTCGCGACGCCCTCGACCACATCGCCGTCGCCCGGGATGATCTGCCCGGCCTCCACCACCACATGGTCACCGAGCCGTAGCTGTGTGGCCGACACCTGCTCCTCGGCCGGTTCTTGTGTGCCCGGCCGCCAACTACTCGGCAGCCGACGCGCCATGGTGTCCGTCTTCGTCCGGCGCAGTGTCTCGGCCTGTGCCTTGCCACGGCCTTCGGCGACGGCCTCGGAGAGATTGGCGAAGACCGTCGTCAGCCAGAGCCAGACGGTGATCACCCAGGCGAAGACGCTGGGATTCTTGATCGCCGAGAGGGTGGTCAGTACCGCGCCCACCTCGACGACGAACATCACCGGGTTGTGGAACATGGTCCGGGGATCGAGCTTGCGCAGCGCGCCGGGGAACGAGGTGACCAGTTGCCGTGGGTCGAGCAATCCACCGGAGATACGGCGGCTGTTCGGCGCGAGCGGATCCGGATCCCTGAGACTCCTGGGGCTTCCAGGACTTCTGGAGCTTCCAAGACTTCTGGGGCGTCTGGAATTCCTGGGCATCAGCGCAGCCCTTCCGCGAGCGGCCCCAGCGCGAGTGCCGGGAAATAGGTGAGGCCGACGACAATGAGGATCACGCCGGTGAGCAGGCCGACGAAGAGCAGTCGATGCGTGGGCAGCGTTCCCGCGTTGACGGGAACCGGCTGCTCCGCCGCCAGGGATCCGGCGAGGGCCAGGATGAACACGATGGGCAGGAAGCGGCCGATGAGCATCGCCAGACCGAGGGCGGTGTTGTACCAGACGGTGTTCACGGAGAGCCCTGCGAAGGCCGAGCCGTTGTTGTTGGCGGCCGAGGTGAACGCGTAGAGCACTTCGGAGAAACCGTGCGGCCCGGGATTGAGCATCGCCGCCCGCTCCCCGGGCAGCGCCATGGCGATGCCCGCGCCCGTCAGCACCACGGCGGGAGTGGTGAGGATATAGAGCGAGGCGAACTTCATCTGCCGGCCGCGCAGCTTCTTGCCCAGATACTCGGGCGTCCGGCCGACCATCAGCCCGGCCACGAAGACGGCCACGACCGCCAGCACGAGAATGCCGTAGAGCCCGGACCCCGTACCGCCCGGCGCGATTTCGCCGAGCATCATATTGAAGATCGTCATCCCGCCACCGCCCGGTGTGTACGAGTCGTGGAAGGAGTTGACGGCGCCGCAGGACGTCAATGTCGTGGACACCGCGAAGAGCGCCGAGGACCAGATACCGAAGCGCTGTTCCTTGCCCTCCATCATTCCGCCGGCCGTGTGGCCCGCCGTACTGCTCACGCTGTGCAGCTCGTTGGCCGTGACGATGGCGACGGAGGCAGCCCAGATCAGGGCCATGACGCCGACGATCGCGTATCCCTGACGGCGGTCGCCGACCATCGTGCCGAAAGTGCGCGGCAGCGAGACGGCGATCACCAGCAGCAGATAGATCTCCAGCCAGTTACTGAAACCGTTCGGGTTCTCGAAGGGATGCGAGGAGTTGGCGTTGTAGAAGCCGCCGCCGTTGGTGCCGAGTTCCTTGATGGCTTCCTGCGAGGCGACCGGGCCACCGGGGATGCTCTGGGTGGCGCCCGAGAGCGTGGGGATCGTATGGAAACCATGGAAATTCTGCACCACTCCCGATGCCACCAGCACGATCGCGAAAACGACACAGACGGGCAGCAGTACGCGCAGCACGATCCTGGTGAGGTCCACCCAGAAATTGCCGACACGGTCGGTCTTCTGACGGGTGAATCCACGGATGAGGGCGGCCACCACGGTGATACCGACGGCGGCGGAGACAAAATTCTGCACCGCGAGCCCCGCCATCTGGACGAGATGACCGAGCGCCGATTCACCCGAGTACGACTGCCAGTTCGTGTTTGTGACAAAGGAGACGGCCGTGTTGAACGACTGATCGGCGTCCATGGCCGGAGTACCGAGAGCGAGCAGAAAGTGATTCTGGAGGCGGAGAAATCCGTACAGGAACAGTACGGAGACAAGCGAGAAGGCCAGCACACTGCGAAGAAAAGCGGTCCAGGTCTGATCGGCGTCGCCGGAGACTCCGCCGAGGCGATAGAGCAGCCGCTCCAGCCGCCAGTGCCGGGGCGAGGTCAGGACGTACGCCAGGTAGTCGCCGAGCGGCCGGAAGGAGAGGGCGAGCGCCACCACCAGGGCGAGAATCTGAAGCCATCCCGCGAGCGTGTCGTTCATGGAGGACCTTTCCTGGGCCTTCCTCTGGTGGGAGGTGGGAGAGGCTAGAAACGCTCGGGAAAGAGCAGACAGAACACGAGATAGACGATCAGGAGCACGGCCACGATCAGTCCGACGATGTTCTCGACGCTCACAGCCGGCCGACTCCCTTTCCGACCAGACCGATCAGTGCGAAGACCGCGAGAGTGACCACGACATGGATGAGGTCGGACATCTGCACCCCGTGAAGAGGGACGGGCGGACGCGGACTGGAGCGAAGGGATGGACGGGACAGGCGGGACGCAGGCGACAGGCGGCTGCGCCGGCGGACGTTTGACGCTATCGGCCACTCGACTGGCGGGCTCCTGACACGCCGGAGCCGATCGAGTGGCGGGCCCGACGGCTGTCGACAGCGGCCGGCACACGGCGGACCTGCGGCTGAGCGCCGGTGACCGAGCGTTCCATAGCAGTAAACAGCGCGTCCCGCCCGAGATGCTGAGCGCCCTGAGGCATGACTACGCTTTACGGGCGGCTTGATCGATCACAAGATCGAATGGCCTCCCACGGCCGTCGCGGAGCCCGCCGATCCAGCCGCCGCATCGACGCCTCCGGGCCCGAGCCGGGGCCCTCCTCCCACAGGAAGAGGAATCGAACCATGAAACGCACCCGTCTCCGCACCACAGCCATGTCCACCGCCGCCGCGGTCGCCCTCCCGCTCTCGCTGGGAGTCATGGCTCCTCAGGCCTTCGCCGCCCCGACGCCGAGCACCCCCACATCGGCCAGTACGCCGGCGTCGCCCACCGCGTCCGTATCGCCGAGCCCGTCCCCGACCGCCGGTGCGGCCGTCCCGTTCGGCCCTGGATGCTCGTCGCTGCTGCGAAAGGGCATCGGCGGCAGCTTCGCCAGGATGGCGACCCAGCCGGCCGCCACCGCGCTGGCCGAGAACACGCATCTCTCCACCTTCGTCGCCCTGGTGAAGAAGGCCGGACTGGCCGACAAGCTCAACACCACGAAGGACATCAGCGTCTTCGCCCCGACCAACGACGCCTTCGCCAAACTCTCCAAGGCACAGCTCGACGGGATCCGCAACAACGAGGCCCAGCTCAGAAAGATCCTGAACTACCACGTGACGGAGAAGAAGATCGCGCCCGACCAGCTCCCGAACGGTGTCTTCAAGACACTGGAGGGCGGCACGCTCACCACATCGGGCTCGGATCAGTCGTTCAAGGTCAACGGGACGACGAACATCGTCTGCGGCGACGTCCGGACCAAGAACGCCACCGTGTACGTGATCGACACCGTGCTGATGCCTCCGAGCTAGGAACCGCTTCGGCGGTGCCGGCCACAGTAGGCGCCCGGTCTCCAGCGGAAGGAGACCGGGCGCCGGGCGTTTACGGGCGCGGCCGGATGACCGCGTTGCCGAGCGTCATCGAACGCGTGTTCTATGATTCCCTCGGCGTGACCCGTGACAGGCCCTTGATCAGGTCCGTTCTCCGGGCGCCAGCCCTTGCCCGTCCGTGCGTCCGGAGGAATTATGCGCCCTGCCAAGCCCTTGCCGCCGTCGCTGCGGACCTGGGCGGAGCATGCCGTCGGTCCCCTCTCCGCAGTACGGGACGCCTCGCATCCCCGTGAGAACTCCCGGGTGTGGGACCTCACCGACACGCGCGGCCGGCACTTCTTCGTCAAGCAGTCACCGACTCCCGCGTTCTACGAGCGCGAGACCTTCGGCTATCAGTCCGCCGTACCCGCGCTGGGCTTCGGCCGCGCCCCGCGTCTGGTTGACACCGATGCCCATCGACTGGCGCTGCTGCTGACCGCCGTACCCGGCGCGCCGGTCTCCCGGCTCACCCTCACCGTCCCGGAACACCGCGCCGCGCACCGGCAGTTCGGCACACTGCTGCGGCGGCTGCACGGTACGGAGAAGATGCCCGCGCAGGGCCGCCGGGCAGCGGAGGCGGCGGTCGAGCACACGGCCGCCGCTGCCGAGAAGCACCTCGCACGCGCGGGCGACCGGCTCTCCGAAGACCGGCGCACACTCGTACGCCGTGCGGCCGACCATCTCCTGAGGCTGACGGACCTGCTCGCTCCGGGCCATATCCACGGCGACGCGCAGGAGCGTAACGCCCTCTGGTCCGGGCCCCAGTCCAGACCTGGCCCCGGAGCCGGGACCGGGTCCCCGCCCAGGTCCGGATCCGGGCGGCTGGCCATGATCGACTTCGAGCGGTCCCGGTACGCACCGGTCGTCCAGGACTTCGTACGGCTGGCCTGTGGGCCCTGGCAGGACCGCGACGATCTGCGCACCGCCTTCTTCCAGGGCTACGGCCGCCCGCTGACCGATGCCGAACGCCATGCCCTGCCGTGTCTGGCGGCGCTGGACGCCGCGAGCTGTCTGACCTACGGACCGGCTCATGGCGAACACGATGTCACCGAGCGCGGACTGCGCACACTGGACCGGCTGGAGAAAGGCATCTTCAGCCGATAAAGCGGGTTTTCGCGTGCCGACAGCTTTTCGCGCACCGGAGAATGTTCCGCATTAAAGTAATGAGGATTAAAGTACTGAGGGGTACTGGGGCATGACGGCGCCTTGAGAATTCCCGGGAGAAAGCCGGATCGAGGAGCGCTGGATCCCTGCTCGATTCCCACTCGATTCCCGCTGGATCCGCGCTGGACCTGCACTGGAACGGTAGTGGACCGGCGCTGGGTCCCTATCCGCCGATAGACGGCACAAACACCATGAGCACCGCCCGCACGGAACCGATCCCGACCGGCGACCACTTCCGGCTAGGTAGCATCCCCGCGATCGGAACGGGGACCGACTCCTTTTCCCCGGAATCCCGGAAGGATTTTCTTGTGCTTTCTCGTCGTCATGCGATACGGATCGGGCTCACCGCGGGAGCCCTCGGCGTCAGCGGTGCCACAGGCTGGACGGCACAGGCGCTCAGCAGCCGCGGCACGCGGAGTACGGCAGCGGCGGCGGCCGTACCCGCCGG
>NZ_FMDK01000722.1 GCF_900091995.1 Streptomyces sp. MnatMP-M17 | reverse complement strand
CCCAGCACTCGCCCCCCGCAGCCCCCACCGCTGCGCCCGGGAGCCGTACGGATCGCGTCCATCGACGTCGAGTGGACGAAGAACTACCGGATCAAGAACGGGCAACGCCCCTTCTGCTACAGCGTCGCGTGGCTGGACCTGCCCGCAGACGGCACCCCCGACCTGGGGGACATGCCGTTCGAGTGGACCAGTGTGTACGTTGAGGAGCCGGGCGAGATGGACACGCTCATCCGGCACGCGGCGGCGACCTTGGCCGTAGCGGCGGACACGTCCACGATCATCACCGGGCACCAGTTCTGCGCTGACCTGGGCGTACTGGAGGCCAACGCCCCCACCGACGCGGCCCCTGCTGTGCGGGCAGCCCGCGCGCAGTGGAAGGATCGCCGCGGCGCCGACCCGGACGAGGGCCACTACGTCGACACCCGGTATGACGCCGGCCATCTCCTTGCCGGGACCTCGCGCCGCCTCGTCGACGTATGTACAGAGCTCGGCCTCGACGTCACCCAGCCGGAGCTCCGCAAGGCGTCCATGCCCGCCTGGCACCGCCGGTGGATCGAGGACGGCGAGGAGGAAGGGCGGGAGCGTGTGAGCGTCCTCAACCTTCGCCACTCCGTCTCCACCGCCTACGTCGCCGCCCGTACGGCCGGCCTTGCGGGGTGGCCCGACGCGGGCTTGAACGTCAACCGAGTCATCGCCGAGGGTGCAAAGGGCGCCTGGGCCTGGCTGGAGAACCCCGTCTTCACCGACCTCCTGGAGGACACGTGCCCATCCGAGAGTGCCGAGTTATCGCCGTCGAAGGCACCCAGGCCGCAGGGAAAACGACCCTCGTCCACGCGCTGACCGCGCACCTGAGAGAACAGAGCATCGGCGTCACCTGCACCGCAGAGCCCGCCCGGACCAGCCCGTTCATGGAGGACATCGTCCTCCACGGTGAGGGGAACTTCGACCTGGTCGCGGAACTGGACCTGTTCGCCCAGCACTTCACGGTTCCCCTGCGCACCGCCCGGCACCACCAGGTCCTCATCACCGACAAGACCCCCGCGAATGTTCTGGCCCTCGCCGGCCTGGTCCTCGGTCCCACCGAGCCGGGCACTGCGGCCGTCCTCGCCGCAGCAGAGGTAATGTGTCGCACCTGGATGCCCCTCGCCTACGACGTGGTGGTGTACTGCCACGACCGCTACGACCAGAAGGCCGGCGGCGACCGCATGCGGGAAAAAGTCCTCGGCATCCAGGACGAGTCCGACACCGCCATCTACGAGGCGTGCCGCGCGACAGGTGTACCGATACTGGAGTTACCCACGGGGCTGACCGTGTCCGAGCGTGTCCAGTGGACCGTGAAGCGCGTTGGGGACATGGGGCTGATCGTTGTCTGATCCCGGATAGAGTCCCCCGGCAAGAGCCCCACCGGTCGGAGGACAAAGTACAGTGCCGCAGCAGCCCGTGAACGATGTGATGCTCATCCTGGAGCGCGACGGCGCCGTGTGCCTTGCCGAGCGGCAGGGCACCGGCTACGCCGACGGCTTGCTGAATCTCCCCTCCGGCAAGCTGGACGAGGGCGAGGACGTGATCGACGCGGTGATCCGCGAGGCGCGGGAGGAAACCGGTGTCATCGTCGACCGGGAGGCCCTGCGGATCGTGCACGTCATGCATTTCCGCAACCCCGAGGGAGAACCCCGAGTCGGCTGGTTCTTCGCCGCCCGGTACTGGCACGGCGAGCCGCAGAACATGGAGCCCCACAAGTGCGCGGGCCTGTCCTGGCACCCGAGTGACGAGCTCCCCGACACCACCGTCCCGTACAACGCACTGGGCATCGCGCACTACCTCAAGGGCGAGCCGTTCTCCGTGCACGGCTGGGGAGAAGCCCCCGAGGAACGAGACGCGTAACAGAACACGGCCGTCGACAACCGCGAGAGCCCCGATTCGCCAGAGGACAGCCGAACGGTCATCTGGAAAGAGCACCCTCTCCGCAACAGCGATCACGGAGTTCGCCGACCGGCGGTCTCCGTGGCCGGGCCCGCCCTACCGAGCGCCGTGGTGGTGGACGTCGGGCAGGTGCT
>NZ_FMDK01001024.1 GCF_900091995.1 Streptomyces sp. MnatMP-M17 | reverse complement strand
CAGCAGCTCGGCCACCGTGCGCCGGGGCCGGCCCGCCGCCGGAACCGCCAGTACGTCCTTGATGTGCGCGATCCCGACCACCGTGTCGAGACTGTCCCGGTAGACGGGAAAGCGCGACAGACCGCTGGCGCGGGTGGCGTTGGCGACATCCTCCGCCGTGGCGCGTTCGTCCAGGGCCATCACGCGTACCCGCGGAGTCATCACATTCTCCGCGGTCAGCCCGGCCAGGCTCAGGGTCCGTACGAACAGCTCGGCGGTGTCCTGCTCCAGCGCGCCCTCCTTCGCCGAGTGCCAGGCCAGCGCGACCAGTTCCTGCGGGCTGCGCGCGGAGGCCAGCTCCTCGATGGGCTCAAGGCCGAAGCCGCGTACGATCCGGTTCGCCGTGTTGTTGAGATGGCGGATGAACGGGCGGAAGGCCGAGGAGAAGCAGCGCTGCGGAGTGCCCACCACCTTGGCGACGGCCAGCGGTGACGAGATCGCCCAGTTCTTCGGCACCAACTCGCCGACGACCATCAGGAAGACCGTCGACAGGGCCGTACCGATGACCAGCGCCACCGAGGAGGCCACCGAGGGCGACAGCCCCACGGCCTCCACCGGACCGCGGATCAGCTTCGCGACCGACGACTGGGCGAGCATGCCGACGACGAGATTGGTCACGGTGATACCGAGCTGCGCACCGGAGAGCTGGAACGTGAGACTCCGTACGGCCCTCAGCGCCCCGGCCGCGCCCCGCTCCCCGCGCTCGGCGGCCCGTTCCAGCTCACCGCGTTCGACGGTGGTCAGAGAGAACTCCGCGGCGACGAAGGCCCCGCAGGCGAGCGACAGCACGATCGCCACCACGAGCAGCAGCACTTCGGTCATCGGTTCACCTCCGTCCCATATTCGGTCAGCGACGGAGGGACCGCGCGGCGGCGGGCATCGCAGCGTGGGATCAGTGTGAACTGCTATATCGAAGAGCTGGTCGGACAGGACGAGGGCGACGGACGGCGACCGCCGCTCAGCTGTCCTCGGCGGGAAACTCCGGCCCGGCCCCGGCCTCCGCTGCGAACCGCGCCGCGTCCCACCGGCCGTCCAGCCCGGGCGCCAGCCACCTCGGCGCCCGCGCCCGGAACTCCACCGGATCCAGCGAGCCCGCGCCCTCCGGCACCGCGCCCAGCAGCGGAGCATCCGCCGCCTCCGGCAGATCCGCCAGATTGCAGCGCTCCGCGAGACCGGGCGCGGCCGGCCAGCTTCCGACCACCACGCCCGCGAGCGTCAGCGATCTCGTGCGCAGCGCCTCTGCGGTGAGCGCGGTCATATTGAGCGTGCCGAGCCCGGCCGGCACCACCATCAGCACCGGAGCGCCCAGCAGCCGGGCCGCGTCCGCGAGCGTCCCGCCTCGTTCGTCGTACCGTACGAGCAGTCCGCCCGCGCCCTCGACCAGCACCAGATCATGCTCGGCGGCCAGCTTCTCGGCCGCCTCGGCCATCTCGTCGGGACGCACCGGCGCCGCTCCGGCCCGGC
>NZ_FMDK01000719.1 GCF_900091995.1 Streptomyces sp. MnatMP-M17 | reverse complement strand
CGGCGGAGTCGGCGGAGCGGATCGTGGCGCTGCTGCTGGACGCGGAGCTGCGGGCGCGGATGGGGGAGCGGGGACGGGAGTGGGTGGAGGAGCGGTGGCGGTGGGACGAACTGGCGTCTGAGCTGCGGTTGTTGCTCTAGCTTTCGCTCAGGTCTGGTACAGCGCCTCGATGTCGTCCGCGAAGTCCTTCGCCACCACGTTCCGCTTGAGCTTGAGCGACGGCGTGATGTGGCCGCCCTCTTCCGTGAACTGGGTTGTGAGGATGCGGAATTTGCGGACCGATTCGGCTTTGGAGACGGCGCTGTTTCCTTCGTCCACCGCTCGCTGTACCTCGGCCAGTAGTTCTGGGTCCAGGCGGAGTGTTGCCGCCGTTGAGTTGGACGGTTTGTTGTGTTCTGCCGCCCAGCGGGTCAGGAATTCCTCGTCCAAGGTGATCAACGCGCCCACGAACGGGCGGCCGTCGCCGACGACCATGCATTCGGAGATGAGAGCGTGGGCGCGGATGCGGTCCTCGATGACCGCGGGCGCGACGTTTTTTCCGCCTGCGGTGATGAGGATTTCCTTCTTGCGGCCCGTGATGGTGAGGTAGCCGTCCTCGTCCAGGGTGCCGATGTCACCGGTGTGGAACCAGCCGTCGGCCAGGGCTTCGGCGGTTGCCTGCGGGTTGTTCCAGTAGCCGGTGAAGAGGTGTTCGCCGTGGAGGAGGACCTCGCCGTCGTCGGCGATACGGATCACTGAGCCGGGCAGAGGCTGTCCCACCGTGCCGATCTTCTGGCGGTCCCACGGGTTGAAGGCGGTGGCCGCGCAGGATTCGGTGAGTCCGTAGCCTTCCAGGACGGTGAAGCCGATGCCTCGGTAGAAGTGGCCCAGGCGTTCGCCCAGAGGCGCGCCGCCGGAGATGGCGTACTCGCCGCGTCCGCCGAGCACCGCGCGTAGCTTGCGGTAGACGAGCCGGTCGAAGAGCTTGTGGCGGATCCGCAGGCCGAGGGACGGGCCGCGCGGGGTGGACAGGGCTCGGCTGTAGGCGATCGCCGTGTGCGCTGCCCGGTCGAAGATCGCGCCCTTGCCCGCCGCCTGCGCCGTGGCGCGTGCCGAGTTGTAGACCTTCTCGAAGACTCGCGGTACGCCGAGGATCAGCGTCGGCCGGAAGGTGGCCAGCTCCTCCGTCAGATTCTTGATGTCCGGTACGCAGCCGAGTTTGATCGGCGCCATCACGGCCGCCACCTCGACCAGCCGTCCGAAGACATGCGCGGCCGGAAGGAAGAGCAGCACGGAGCACTCGCCCGTACGGAAGAGAGGCCTGAGCCGCTCCACCGCGTTTCCGCACTCCGCGAAGAAGGCGCGGTGGGTGAGGACACAGCCCTTGGGCCGGCCGGTGGTGCCCGAGGTGTAGACGATGGTCGCCGGATCGTCGGCCTTCGCGGCCGACGCGCGTTCGTCGACCACTGCCTCCGGGACATCCGCGCCCGCTGTGGTCAGCTCTTCGACGCCGCCGCGGTCGATCTGCCAGACCGCCCGGAGGTCCGGCAGCGTGTGCTGGACCGACTCCACCGCCGTGTAGTGCGCGTCGCTCTCCACGATCACCGCGACCGCGCCCGAGTCGCCGAGGATCCACTGGACCTGCTCCGCCGAGCTGGTCTCGTACACCGGTACGGTCACCGCGCCGGCGGTCCAGATCGCGAAGTCGAGCTGCACCCACTCGAAGCGCGTACGGGACATCAGCGCGACGCGGTCGCCCGGCCGGATACCGGCGGCGATCAGGCCCTTGGCGGCGGCCCGTACCTCGGCCAGGAACTGGGTGGCGGTGACATCGGTCCAGGCGCCCGCCACCTTGCGGCCCAGGACCGCGACATCGGGATGCTGTGCGGCATTGCGGCGGATGAGATCCGTCAGATTGCCGTCCGCGGGGACCTCGTACAGGGCCGGAAGGCTGAACTCGCGCAAGACTGCTGCTCCTCATCGGGCGCCGACGCCACGGCTCCGTGCGACGCGCCGGTCGCGGTCCAAGACCGGGGCAGATGCTCGGTGGGGCGAGCACGACTGGACTGCCCGGACGTTACCCATCGGTACTGGCGTACGCATAGAGGGTCCCGGCCAGATGTTCCCTGCGTCACACGTGATGGACGGTACTGCGCGCACAGTAGTCCACACCTCTGACACGACGGAAGGAACCGCAGGTCCGGCCCCCTCTATCGGGTGGGAGAAGCCCGTTCTAGGGTGATCGGCATGGCAGGTATGCGAGTCAATGTGATCAGTGATGTGCATGGGAACACCCAGGGCCTGCGGACGGCCTGCGACGGCGCCGATGCCTTGATCTGCCTCGGTGACCTCGTGCTCTTCCTGGACTACGCGGACCACTCGCGCGGTATCTTTCCCGATCTCTTCGGTGTCGAGTACGCCGACCGGATCGTGGAGCTGCGTACCGCCCGCCGCTTCGACGAGGCCCGTGACCTGGGACGGGAGCTCTGGTCCCGGCTGGACATCGATCCCGCCGCCGCCATCGAGGGAGCGGTGCGCCGTCAGTACGCCGAGATGTTCGCCGCCCTGCCCACGCCGACGTACGCCACCTACGGCAATGTCGACATCCCGACACTCTGGCCCGAGTACGCGCGGCCCGGCACCACCGTTCTCGACGGCGAGCGGGTGGAACTGGGCGGCCGGGTCTTCGGTTTCGTCGGCGGCGGGCTGCGTACCCCCATGCGCACTCCGTACGAGATCTCCGACGAGGAGTACGCCGCCAAGGTCGAGGCTCTCGGCGAGGTGGACGTCCTGTGCTCGCACATCCCGCCCGATGTGCCCGAGTTGACCTATGACACCGTCCCGCGCAGGTTCGAACGCGGCAGCCGCGCCCTGCTGGAGGCCATCCGCCGTACGAAGCCCCGGTACGCCCTGTTCGGCCATGTCCATCAGCCGCTCGCCCGGCGGATGCGGATCGGCTCCACGGAGTGTGTGAATGTCGGTCACTTCGCCGCGACAGGACGGCCCTGGGCCCTGGAATGGTGACCGGCGCACTCGCGATAGCCTGCACACCGCGTACCCAGTACCGGAGGAGCACGGCGATGGCGGAACACACCAGTTCGAGCATCACGATCGAGGCGGCACCGGCCGATGTCATGGGCGTGATCGCCGACTTCGCCCGCTATCCGGAGTGGACCGGCGAGGTGAAGGAGGCCGAGGTGCTGGCCACCGACGACCGCGGGCGCGCCCAGCAGGTCAGGCTGGTGCTGGACGCCGGAGCGATCAAGGACGACCACACCCTCGCCTACACCTGGACCGGTGGCAACGAGGTGAGCTGGACGCTGGTGAAGTCCCAGATGCTGCGCGCCCTGGACGGCTCGTATCTGCTGGTACCTCTCGGCGGCGGCGACCGCACGGAGGTCACCTACCGGCTGACCGTCGACGTCAAGATCCCGATGCTCGGCATGATCAAGCGCAAGGCGGAGAAGGTCATCATCGACCGCGCGCTCGCGGGCCTGAAGAAGCGCGTCGAATCCGCACCCGGAGCCTGACCCCGATGCGTACGGTCCTGGTCACCGGCCCCGGCGGGGCGGGCCGTACCACCATCGCCGCGGCCACCGCGCGCGCCGCCGCCCGGCGCGGCGGACGCGTTCTGCTGCTCTCCGCCGATCCGCTCGACGATCTGCTCGGCATACCGGTGGGCGCCGGGCCCACCGGGACGGGCGACGGCCTGTGGGCCGCCCGTATCGACTCCGGTGAACACTTCCGTACGGAACTGCTCGCCCTCCAGGAGCGGGCCGCCACCGCACTCGATCTGCTCGGCGCCCGCAGACTGGCCGGCGAGGAACTCACCGAGCTGCCCGGCAGCGAGCAGTTCGCCCTGCTCCACGCGGTGCGCCGGGCCGTCGAGGGCGACTGGGACGTGCTGGTCGTGGATCTGCCGCCGCTGCGGCAGGCACTGGCCGTACTGGCCCTGCCCGAGCAGCTCCGCCGCTATCTGCGCCGACTGCTGCCGCGCGAGCGCCAGGCCGCCCGCGCGCTGCGCCCGATGATGGCCCAGCTCGCCGGCGTACCGATGCCCGCGCAGTGGCTGTACGAGATGGCCGACCGGCGGGACGCGGAGCTGGCCGTCGTTCAGTCCGTCGTCCAGGACCCGAGAACGACCGTACGGCTGGTCGTGGAGCCGGGGCCCGCGGCGGCGGAGGCCCTGCGCACCGCCCGTACCGGACTGGCCCTGTACGGGCTGCGCGTCGACACGCTCGTACCGAACCGGATCCTGCCCGGCGACGCGGCGGGACCCTGGCTCGCGACGCTCGTGGCGCAGCAGCGCAAGTGTCTGGACGAGTGGTACGAGGAGTGGGCGCCCGAGGCGCCGCTGTATCCGGTGGGACATCTCGGGCGGGATCCGCAGGGCCCGGACGACCTGGCGTTTCTGGGTTCGGGCTCGGGCTCGGGCTCCGGCGAAGGCGAGGCCGGGGGAGCGGGCCTGGCCACCGGGCTCGCGGACGGACTGGACGAGCCGGGGCCGGCGGTGGCCGAGCGCTGGCCGGTCGAGGACCGGCTCGCGGAGGACAATCTGCTCGTCTGGTGTGTGCCGCTGCCCGGAGCGGTCAAGAGCGAACTGTCCCTGGTCCGCAGGGACGACGAACTTCTGCTCACCGTCGGCCCGTTCCGCCGTATCGTGCCGCTGCCGTCCGCGCTGCGCCGCTGCACGGTGACCGGCGCGGCCCTCACCGACAGTGTGCTCCGGGTGAGATTCACGCCGGACCCCGCGCTGTGGCCGCGCGGGCACTGAAGGCCCGTGGCCGTTCGGGTACCGTCGAAGGTAAGCACTCCTTCCGCTGCCCTTGGCGGAAGGCCTCTGCCTCTGACGCAGGAGTCTCCATGAGCGATGCCACCGAGCGCCCCGCCACCGACTCGGACGCCTGGGCGGCGGCATGCGCCGAGGATCTGGAGGCGGAGAAGGCCCGCCGCCGCGAGACCTACGGCCCGCCGCCCGTCTCCGCCTCCGAAGAGCTGCGCAAGCTGGTCGATGCCGTCGCGGACAAGGTCTCGTCGCTGCCGGGACCGCTGTTCGGCATGGCCGCGCAGGGCGCCGTACAGCAGTTCATCAACCAGGCCAAGGCGGTCGTCGAGCCGGTCATCGAGCGCAATCCCGGAGTCTTCGACCATCTCGCCGCGGCGGGCAACGAACTGCTCGCCGCGTACCGCTCGGCGGTCGAGAGCCAGGAGGGCCGCTGGACCCGGGACTCCTCCTCCGCGCCGTCCGCGCCGGACCCGTCCTCGCTCGGCACAGACGTCCCGTACGACACGAAGAAGTCCGACGACCCCACGGACCCCAGGGACGAAGGACCTGGTCCGAGCGGTCATATCGACCTGGACTGACCTTCGGGCGCCCGCCCTCGGGTACGGTTGACCACAGCGGGGCTCGACCGAAAACTGAGGGACACATGGGACTCACCATCGGCGTCGACATCGGCGGCACGAAGATCGCGGCGGGCGTGGTCGACGAAGAGGGCACCATCCTGGAGACGCACAAGGTGCCCACCCCGCCGACCGCCGAGGGCATCGTGGACGCGATCTGCGCCGCGGTCTCCGGCGCCGGCGAGGGACACCAGATCGAGGCGGTCGGTATCGGTGCCGCCGGATATGTGGACGACAAGCGCGCCACCGTCCTCTTCGCGCCCAATATCAACTGGCGCCATGAACCGCTCAAGGACAAGGTCGAGCAGCGGGTCGGCCTGCCGGTCGTCGTGGAGAACGACGCCAACGCCGCCGCGTGGGGCGAGTACAAGTTCGGCGCCGGACAGGGCCATGACGACGTCATCTGCATCACGCTCGGCACCGGGCTCGGCGGCGGCATCATCATCGGCAACAAGCTGCGCCGTGGCCGCTTCGGTGTGGCGGCCGAGTTCGGTCATATCCGGGTGGTGCCGGACGGTCTGCTCTGCGGCTGCGGCAGCCAGGGATGCTGGGAGCAGTACGCGTCCGGGCGCGCCCTCGTCCGGTACGCGCGCCAGCGCGCCAACGCGACGCCCGAGAACGCGGAGATCCTGCTCGGTCTCGGCGACGGCACCGCGGACGGCATAGAAGGCCGGCACATCAGCTCCGCGGCCCGCGCCGGCGACCCGGTGGCCATCGACTCCTTCCGTGAACTGGCCCGTTGGGCCGGCGCCGGTCTCGCCGATCTGGCCTCGCTCTTCGATCCGTCCGCGTTCATCGTCGGCGGCGGTGTCTCCGACGAGGGCGAGCTGGTCCTCGACCCGATCCGGAAGTCCTTCCGGCGCTGGCTGATCGGCGGCGAGTGGCGTCCGCATGCCCAGGTGCTCGCGGCCCAACTGGGCGGCGAGGCGGGCCTGGTGGGCGCCGCGGACCTGGCCCGCCAGGGCTGACGCGCGGCTTACCGCCCGTACTTTCGCGCCAGGATCTCCGCGCCCGTACTTCCGCGCCCGCCGCACCCGATGTGGGTACGGCGGG
>NZ_FMDK01000479.1 GCF_900091995.1 Streptomyces sp. MnatMP-M17 | reverse complement strand
GCCGCTCCCGGCGACCGCGTGCCGCCCGGCCGGGCCGTGGACGAGCGCGCCGCGGCTGCCCAGTGTGACAACGGCGAGCACTCCCGACCGCGCCAGCCCGGCCGCCGCCTCCTCCGCGTCCGCCGCACCGGTGAAGGCCGTCACCTCCGCCTCATTGCCGATGACCGTGCCCACGCCGTCCGCCAGCAGCCTTTCGAAACGCCGCCGGTGCGCGGCGACCAGCGCGCTGTCCGAGAGCGACAGGACCGGTGAGGCGCCCAGCGCGGTGGCCCGCCGTACGGCCGCACTCGCCACCTCCAGCCCGTCCTCGGCCGTCAGCAGATAGCCCTCCACCAGCAGCCCGTCACAGCGCAGCCCGCCGGCGAAGGCCGCCTCCATCCCGTCGTACAGCATCCGCAGCCGCCACGGCTCGCCCTGCCAGAGCAGGAAGGACCGGTCGCCGTCCGGCAGCAGGAGCACCAGGCACTGTCCCGTCGCGCCCGTAAGGGCCGGCTTCAGCGGTACGGCGACACCGCGGGCCGCGAGATCGTCCCTGACCGCCCGGCCGCGCCCGTCGTCCATCGAGGCGGTGAGGAGCGTCGCCCGCCCTCCGCCGGCCGCGAACGCGGCGCAGGTGTTCGCGGCGCTGCCGCCCGCCGAGAGGACGGCCGTGTCGCCGGATCCCGTCAGTTCGGACACCGTCGCGTCGAGTGCCGCGAGACTGACGAACGCCGCCGCCCCGGGAGCGACTCCCAGCCGCTCGCACACCCGCGGACACACCGCGACCACTATGTCGGCGAGTGTGTCGCCGACCGCCACGAGATGAGGGAGCGGCATCAGAAGTGCTCCACGAGATCCGCGAAACGGTCCAGTGACAGCAGCCGCTCGTGCTCCACCGGGACCGGCCGCTGTTCCAGCACCCAGGTGTCGGGATGCGGCACATGGACGGCGCGCAGCCCGGCGGTCAGCGCGGGAATGATGTCGGACTTCGGCGAGTTGCCGATCATCCAGGTCCGCTCCGCGTCCGCCTTCGCCTCCTCCACCACGGTGGTGTATGTCTCGGTGGTCTTCTCGGACACGATGACGACGTCCTCGAACAGCCCTCGCAGACCGGACGCCTCCACCTTCGCCGACTGCTCGTCGAAGTCGCCCTTGGTCAGCAGGATCAGCCGGTGCCTGGGCCGCAGATACGACAAGGTCTCGTGGACGCCGGGAATGATGACCGGAGCCTGCCGCAGAATGCGGTCGCCCAGCGCCGTGAGGACCCGCGCGTGTTCCTCGGACGCCTCCCTCGCGTGCACACGCCGGTAGCAGTCGTGCAGGCTGCGGACGAAACTCACCGCGCCGTAGCCGTACAGCTCGCAGTTGGCGGTCTCGATCTCGTCCAGAACACTCCGTAACTCCGTCCGTGTGAACGAGTCGTGGATCATCAGGTCGAGGAATTCCTCGATCGCCTGCTCGAAGTAGATGTTGTTCTCCCACAGTGTGTCGTCGCCGTCGACGAGCAGACACTGACTCTTCATCAGAGGGACCTCCAGCCCAGCCGGTTCAGTGCTCCTAGCCTGCCTCACCTACACGAGCTTGGGGATCACCTCTTCGGTGAGGAGCATGAACGAACTGTGGCTCAGCGGGGCGCACAACAGGTAGTGCAGACCGATGTCCGCCCGGAGGGACCGGATCTGCTCCGCCACCCGGTCAGGACCGCCGTGGATGATGACGTCGTCCACATACCGCTCGACCCGTGACCGACGGTCGCGCTCCGCCTGGTCCGGTGCCGCGGGGCGGATGCCCTTGGAGTACTTGCGCCGGGACGGATCGCTCATCGAGGCGACGGTCCACTCGGCACCGCGTACGGCGATCCGGCGGGCCTCCTCGTCGGTGGGCGCCACGGCGATCAGCCGCGCCATCGGGATGACCCGGCCGGCTGCCGGGTGGCCGGCGGCCGTCAGGCCCTTCAGATAGGCGGCGTACTTGGCGCCGATGTCGGCGTGCGAGGAGTGCGGATCCATGAGGATCGAGTAACCGGCCGACGCCGCCCAGGCGATGGCGTCGGGCGAGGAGGCGGCCAGCCAGACGGGCGGATGCGGCTGCTGGAGCGGCTTGGGCAGCACCTCGATGCCTTCGAACGTGTGGAAGTCACCGTGATAGGTGAGGCGTTCGTCCTGCCAGGCCCGCAGCACGATGTCCACGTTCTCCCGGAACAGCGCGTAGCTGCGGTCCAGATCGAGCCCGAAGACCTTGAACTCGCCCGGGTCGTTGCCGCGTCCCGCGCCCCAGTTGACCCGTCCGCCGGACACCATGTCCAGCAGCGCGATCTCCTCGGCGAGACGCAGTGGGTGGTACATCGCGGCCAGCGACACGGCGGTACCGATGCGCAGCCGCTCGGTTCTGGCGGCCACCAACGCTCCCATCATGCTCACCGAAGGCGACACCGAGTAGGTCGTGAAGTGGTGTTCGGCCAGCCACACCGCCTCGTACACACCGGACCGCTCCATGATGTCGATCCGGTCCAGCGCGCGGCTGTAGACGGTCGGCAGCGGCACCTTGCGGCCGGAGTTGGAGAAGAACTGGAGCACACCGAACTGGAGCCGTCCCCCGGCCGTCGCCATCCCGGTCACCCGAGCTTCGCCGTGCGCCGGTACGCCACGGCGGGATCGGTGAGGACATTGACGAGATACGGCACGCCGGAGGCGAAGGCGCGGCGCAGCGCCGGCGCGATGTCCCGCGGCCTGGTCACGGTTTCGCCGGCGCCGCCCAGCGCCTCGACCAGCAGGTCGTACCGGCTGTCGGGCCGCAGATCCGCGGCGACGTCCGAACCGTAGAGTTTTCGCATGGGATGCTTCTCCAGTCCCCAGATCCCGTTGTTCCCGACGACCATCACGACCGGCAGCTTGTGGCGCACCAGCGTGTCGACATCACTCGCGGAGAAGCCGAACGCGCCGTCGCCCAGCAGCAGCACCACCTGGCGGTCCGGGTACCGGAGCCGGGCCGCCGCCGCGTAGCCCGGTCCGTTGCCGAGGCATCCGAACGGACCGGGATCGAGCCAGCAGCCCGGACGGTGGGAGTCCAGGAGCCGTCCTGCGTACGACACGAAGTCACCGCCGTCGCAGACGACGACGGCGTCCTGGTCGAGCTGTGCGCGCAGTTCGCCGATGACCCGTGCCGGATGGACCGGTGCGTGCTCCGCCGTCAGTTCCGCATCCTCGGCGTGGCGCGCGGCCCGTTCCCGGTCCCGGAGCTGCCCGATCCACTCGTTGTGATCGAGCCGGTCGCCCGGCCAGAGCGCCATCGCGTCGAGGATCGCCGCGAGGTCGCCGGCCGGTGCCGCGGCCGTCGGGACATGAGTCGCCCGCTCGCCCGGATCGTCGACGACATGGACGATCCGCGCGTCCGGAAACCGCCCGAACGACAGCCGGAAGTCGAGCGGAGTGCCGACGACCACGACCGCGTCCGCCTCCTTCAGCGCGTCCCTGGTCCTGGCGAAGGCGAGTTCATGGCCCGGCGGCAGACAGCCGCGTCCCTGCCCGTTCATGAACGTGGGTACGCGCAGCGCCTCGACGCACCGGCGCAGGGCGTCCCAGGCGCCGCCCCACCACACATCACCGCCCGCGACGAGCACCGGCCGCCGTGCGGTGGCCACGATCTCGGCGGCCCTGGCGGTCTCCGCCGGATCGCCGGGATCCGCGGACACCGATGTGAGGGCCGGGAGTTGGACACTCGCCTGCCGGTGCATCACATCGATGGGAATGTCGAGGAAGACGGGACCGCGGTGCGGCGTGGCCGCCGTCGCCGCGGCCTCCTGGACGGCTGCGGCGATCGCGTCGGTACGGGTCACCGTGCCCGCCCGCTTGGTGACCGGCGCGACCAGCGGGACATGGTCGAACTCCTGGAGCGAACCGGATCCCCAGCGCCGCTGGGACGCCCGTCCCGCGAGCAGCACGAGCGGTGAGCCGTTGGCCTGGGCCGTGGCCAGGGCGCTGATGCCGTTGGTGACGCCCGGCCCGGCGGTCAGCAGCGCCACGCCCGGCCGCCGCGTCAGCTTGGCGAGGGCCTCCGCGGCGAAGACGGCCGTCTGCTCGTGGCGGACGTCGATGATCCGCATCCCGTCCTGCGCGGCGGCGTGCAGGACGGAGAAGATATGGCCGCCGGAGAGTGTGAACAGTGTGTCCACACCGACGGACCGCAGCGCCGCGACCGCCAGCCGCCCGCCCTCGCCCTCGACCGCCAGCCGCCCGCCCTCGCCCTCGACCGCCGTGGCCGTACTCACCGTTCCATCGCGAGGGTGCGACAAGCTGTTCCCGTCCATGCCCGCTCCGTCGGTCGGCTTCTCCTGTTATCGGGCTACTCGTGCTGCGGACTGCTCGCCCTGCCGGGCTACTCGCGCTGTGTCCCCACCCGTAGCTGGTTGAAGGGCACATCGCGGTCGGTCTCCGGCTCACGCGGCAGCCCGAGGACGCGTTCGCCGATCAGATTGCGCTGGATCTCGTCCGTACCGCCGGCGATCGACAGGGCCTGGACGGACAGGGCCATCTGCTGGAACGCACCGCCGCCGGTGGTCTCCTCGCCGGTCAGCAGGGACTCGGCGCCCAGCAGCGACAGACTGATGTCACGTGCCTGACGGCCCACGTCGGAGCCGGCGAGCTTGCCGAGGGAGACCTCGGGACCGGGCTTGCGTCCCTGTCTCCGGGCGGACCGCAGCAGCATGTTGCGCAGCCGGTTGGTCTCGTACGTCCCGTGCACGGCCGCGAGGCGCTGGCGGACCACCGGATCGTCGGAGCGGCCGACCTGCCGCGCCAGCGCGATCAGCGCCGGGGGAGTGCGGACACCGCGGACGACCGGCCGTTCCCGCTCCGCGGACCGGCTCTCCTCGGCCAGCTCCCGGATGCTGCGGTCGAGCATTCCGTTGCGCCGGCCCGGCGAGGCGATACGCGCCGGGCGCAGCACTCCGCCGCCGCCCACTTCCTCGCGTTCGTACGACACACTCGCCAGGGCCATCGGCCAGCCCTGGGCGAGACCGCCGACGAGCTGGTCCGGCGGTACGGCCACATCGGTGAGGAACACCTCGTTGAACGAGGCGCGTCCGTTCATCTGCCGGATCGGCCTTACCTCCACGCCCGGCTGGTCCAGGTCGACGACGAAGTAGCTGATCCCACGGCGTTTGGGTACGGCCGAGTCGGTCCTTGCCAGGGCCAGTCCGCGGTCCGCGCCCTCGGCCTCCCGGGACCACAGCTTCTGGCCGTTCAGCAGCCATCTCCGCCCGCTCCAGTCGGCGCGCAGCTGAAGGCTCGCCAGATCGGATCCGGCGCCCGGTTCACTGAAGAGCTGGCACCAGGACTCCGCGCCCGCGGCCAGCGCGGGCAGCCAGCGGCGGCGCTGCTCGTCGCTGCCGTACTCGATGAGGATCGGGCCGCCCACCATCTGGCCGACACCGCCCGGCGGTCCGAGCGCACCGGCCCGGGCGATCTCCTCGGTGATCTGCCGTGCTTCTTTCCTGCGCAGACCACGACCGCCCATTCCGGCGGGCCAGGTGGGAAATGCGAATCCGGCGGCGGCCAGCAATTTCCACCAGGCACCGACCGTCAGATCATCGCGCCAGTTCAGTCTGAGCCATTCCCTGGCTTCTTCAGGTAAATTACTTGTTAACTCGGAATCCGAATCCTGCGACACCCGTCACTCACCTCCGGAGCGTTCGGTGATAATTCCGCAGACCGTCCGACCGTGCCGAGCACTGGGAATTGGCCGGGCACCGGAAGAGCGCTGCCGGTGCTCAATGATCGAGTACCTTCGACGCGGGTATGCCGACCGAAGTCAGCATACCGACGCGCGAGACGACAGCAATACCAGGCATCGATTGAATATTCATCTGGCTTATATCGTTCGGCCCGCGCCCGGCCGGCGCGGGACGGAAACGGGCGGGTTCAGACGGCCGGCTGCCGTACTGACGCGCGTAGCAGCAGAGTGCCGACGAGACAGACGACGAGCACCGTGGGCGCCACGGCCCACCAGCCGCCCGCCGACAGCAGCACCAGACTGACCAGCGGCGGCCCGGCCAGCGAGCCGGCGCTGCCGATCTGTGCCAGCAGACCGTTGGCGACACTGATGTCGGACGGCCTGGACACGACCACCGGGATCATCGCGAACGCGGCGGCCACGACGAGTTCGTTGGCCAGGGCCACCAGCAGCGCGCCCGCCGCGCTGAGCCCGATCCCGCCGGACTGCTGGAACGCGACCGCCGCGCCCAGCGGCATCAGCAGGGCCGCGGCGAAGACATGCCGGGCCGCCACGCCGCGCCGCAGCAGCCAGCCGCTGAGAAAGCCGCCCACCGTGCCGATCAGCGACACGAGGCCGATCATGCTTCCCGCCGCAGCCATGGACGCGCCCAGCTTCTCGTGCAGATAGGTCGGCAGCAGGGAGACGACGGCGACGATCGTGCCACTGGCGGTGGCGAAGCCCAGCGCCAGCAGGACCGGCCTGCGCAGGGCACGCGCCCGCTCGCCCGGCGACTCGGCCACGGGCGGAGCGATCGGCTCGGTGGCACCGGACCCGGGCGTGCTCAGCGCGAACACGGCGGCGGCTCCCACGGCGAGCAGGACGCCCGACTGCGCGGCGAGCCAGCCGCGCCAGCCGAACGAGGTGGACAGCAGGCCGCCCGCGAACAGTCCCAGGGCCAGGCCGACCGGGAAGTAGGTGCCCCAGATGGCCAGTGCCGTGATCCGCCGGGCGCCGCCGCCCATCGCGATGATCACCGCGGGCGCGGCCACCACGACGGCGACATAGCCGACGCCCTCGATCAGCCGGGTGGCGATCATCGGCCCGAATCCGTCCACCCGTGACTCCACGAACCCGGCGGCGGCCATGACGGCACAGCCGGCCAGCAGCGTCCACCGCAGGGCGAGCCGTCCGATGAGATAGCTCACCGGGATGCCGAACAGCGCCGCCACCGCCGTGATCGAGGAGGTGACCAGAGACATCTGGTCGAGGGAGAGGCCCAGCGCGGCGCGCACGTCGACCGAGATCGGCGCCATCTTGCCGAGGCTGGTGGCCGCGAGAACCCCGCAGAGGTATACGAGTGCGAATGTCGACCAGTAGGTCCACGACCAGCGCGGAATATCCGGTTCCGAGGTGTCTTCCGGTGCCTCTTCCGGCACGTCGCCGGACGGTTCCGGTACCTTTGCGGCAGTTTTCGCGCCGGATCTCGCCGGCCGTTCGCTCAATCGCTTCTTCCCTAAGTACACAGGTCCGGCATCGTAGCCAAGACGCGGGTGCTCCGGCAACGCGGTCGTCCCGGCAAGGAGACGTCGCACGGCACCGAACTCCCGGTCCAGCCCATTATTGGCTGACTTTCGGACGTCCCATATCGACCGGGTCCATAATCAGGGGCAGGCACATATTCTGTCGGAGTGCCCGGCGGCAGTCGTCCGCCGAACCGCGAACCCGAACCGCGAACCCGAACCCGCCCGACGTCGGCATGGGAAGGGCTTATATGTCCAGTGGTCAGACGGATCTTCGACTCAAATACGGTCTGAATCCTCAGCAGGCCGAGGCCGTGGCGGCGACCACCGACGGCGGCCCGCTGCCCTTCACGGTCCTCAGCGGCACTCCCTCCACACTGAATCTGCTGGACGCGCTCCAGGGCTGGCAGCTCGTCCGGGCGGCCGACGCCGCTCTCGGGCTGCCCGCCGCGGCGTCGATCAAGCATGTCTCCCCGGCCGGCGCCGCCGTCGCCGGTGAGACCGACGCGGTGACGCGGGCGACGTTCGGGCTGGAGGACGAACCGTCCGCCGTGGCCGGCGCCTATGCGCGCGCCCGGGACTGTGATCCGCGCTCGTCGTACGGCGACCTGGTCGCCGTGTCCGACACGGTCGACATGGCCACCGCCCGGCTGCTGGCCCGGGTCGTCTCGGACGGCATCATCGCGCCGGACTTCGAGCCCGGAGTGGTCTCCGTACTGGCGCGCAAGAAGCGCGGAGCGTTTCTCGTCCTGCGGATGGATCCCGGGCACAAGCCGCCCGGCACGGAGGTCAGGGATGTCTTCGGAGTCCGGATCACCCAGGACGCGGATCCGCTCGTACTGGACGAGCAGGTGCTCGGCGAGGCCGGTGTGATGTCCGAGGAGCAGCGCCGCGACGCCGTGCTCGGTCTGATCGCGGCACGCTACGCGCAGTCCAACTCGGTGACGTACGTCGCCGGCGGCGCGACGATCGGCATCGGTACGGGACAGCAGTCGCGGGTGGACTGCGTCCGGCTGGCCGGGGAGAAGGCCGACCGGTGGCGGCTGCGCCGGCATCCGCGCGTGGCGGCCACCCGCTTCCCGGACGGTATGCCGCTCCAGGAGCGGGTCAACTGGGTGATGCGGCTGGTCGAAGGCGGCCTGAGCCCGCGGGAGTCGGCCGCGCTCGCGCGCTTTCCCGGGCCCGTGCGGGCGCTCGGCGCCGAGGAGAAGCGCGACTGGCTGCCGGGGAAGACACCGTGCGTCCTTGCCTCCGACGCCTATCTGCCGTTCCGCGACAACGTCGACGTCGCGGCCCGGCACGGAGTGCGCGGCATCGTGGAGGGCGGCGGATCACGCCGGAGCGAGGACGTCGAAACGGCCTGCGAGGAGCACGGCATCGCGCTGGTCCGCACCGGACTGCGGTTGTTCCACCACTGACCGGGGGAGCGGAATGCCGAACAGACCACCGGCCGGTCATGAACCACCGGCCGACTGTCAACCAGTGCCCGGCTTCGACGACTTACAGATCGAGGACCTGGTCGGGAGGCGCAGCCTGAAGTGGGCGCGGCACGGCCCCGGCGTGCTCGGCGCCTGGATCGCGGAGATGGACTTCGCACTGGCGCCCGCGATCCGCCGGGCACTGCACGACGCGGTCGAGCGCGGCGAGACCGGGTATCCGCTCCGCGACATCCGTACGGGACTGCCCTCTGCCTGTGCCGACTGGCTCCGGCGGACCTTCGGCTGGTCGGTCCCGGCCGAGTGGATCTTCCTGCTGCCCGATGTGGTCACCGGGATCGGACTCGGTATCAGCGCCTACAGCAGGCCCGGCAGCGCCGTGGTGGTGCCCACGCCCGCCTATCCGCCGTTCTTCGAGATCGCCGCGGCGGAGGGCCGCGAGGTGGTAGAGGTGGCGATGGTGTCCGACGGCGGCCGGCCCGTACTGGACATCGAGGCGATCGACACGGCGCTCGCGGACGGCGCGGGGACGGTGCTGCTGTGCAATCCGCACAATCCCATGGGGCGAGTCTTCACCAGAGCCGAACTGCTGGCCCTGAGCCGGTGTGTCGAAGCCCGGGGCGCCCGCGTCATAGCCGACGAGATCCACGCGCCGCTCGTCTACCCGGGCCATGAGCATGTGCCCTATGCCTCCCTCTCGCCCGAGGCCGCCGCGCACACCATCACGCTGACCTCCGCCTCCAAGGGCTGGAACACCGCGGGCCTCAAGTGCGCCCAGGCCATTCTGACCAGCGAGCAGGACGTGGTGCGATGGCGCACACTGCCGTTCCACTCCCGGCACGGAGCGAGCACCTTCGGTATCGTCGCCGGCCTCGCCTCGTACACCGAAGGCGACTCCTGGCGGCAGGACGCGCTCCGCCATCTCGACGCCAACCGCCGGTTCCTGACCCGGGTCCTGGCGGACGAGCTGCCCATGATCGGCTATCGGCAGCCCGAAGCCACCTATCTGGCCTGGCTCGACTGCAGGAGCCTCGGACTTGACGATCCGTCAGGACACGTGCTGCGGCAGGGCGGTGTCGCACTGAGCGACGGAGCGGTATTTGGAGCGGCCGGGCGCGGCTTCGTCCGGATCAACTTCGCGACCTCGCGGGCCATCCTCGAACGCATCGTCACCGCACTCGTCGCGTCCCTCCGCGCTCTGCCCGGGCGGGACGCGTGAACGCCCAGCATGTTCGGCCTCCGTAGGCCGCCTCCGTACGCCACCTCCGTACGACCTGTTCACACGAGCCCGGGATGGTAGTCATGTCAACGGGAATCAAGCACGACGCCCTCTTCGCGACCTCGGTCGAAGTGGTCTGTACGGTCAACGGCCGGCCGGTCCGGCTGCTGCTGGATCCACGCGAGTCCCTGCTCGACGTGGTGCGCGAGCGGTTGGCGCTGACCGGCACCAAGAAGGGCTGCGACCAGGGCCAGTGCGGTGCCTGTACGGTCCATCTCGACGGGCGCCGGGTCCTGGCGTGTCTGACACCGGCGGTCCACGCACAGGACGCGGACGTCCTGACGATCGAAGGGCTGGCGGAACCGGACGGCACACCGCATCCGGTGCAGCAGGCGTTCATCGACCATGACGCCTTGCAGTGCGGATACTGCACACCGGGCCAGATCATGTCGGCGGTGGCGTGCATAGCCGAGGGCCACGCCGGCAACGACGACCAGATCCGGGAGTATCTGAGCGGCAATCTCTGCCGCTGCGGCGCTTATCCGGGAATCCTGGCCGCGGTCCAGCAGGCCGCCCGCGCCGCCGCGGAGGGCTGAGCCGATGCGGCCGTTCGGCTACGCCGCGCCGGCCACCCTCGCGGAGGCCGTCGAGGCCCTGGCGGCCGGCGGGCCAGGCACCAAGGTCCTGGCCGGCGGCACCACGCTGTACGACCTGATGAAACTGGGCGTCGAGCGGCCGACCGCCGTGGTCGACATCCACCACCTCGCCGAACTGGCCGGCTTCGACACCACGGGAGGTGACGAACTCGTCTTCGGAGCCGGTGCGCGGCTGGCGGACCTGGCCGAGGACCCGGTCCTGCGGCGCGACTGTCCGGCGCTGGCCGAGTCGCTGGCCAAGGCCGCCTCCCAGCAGTTGCGCAACAGCGCCACGGCGGGCGGCAGTCTGCTCCAGCGCACCCGGTGCGGCTACTTCCGCGGCGGGCCGCC
>NZ_FMDK01000717.1 GCF_900091995.1 Streptomyces sp. MnatMP-M17 | reverse complement strand
GATCGCCGGGCTCGACGGCCGTTACAGCTGCGGTGTCTGCGGCTGGGTCAACCATCACTCCGAGGGACACCGCCCGCTGCCGCGCGCGGAGGACGACATCGACCACGTGGCGGCCCGCACCGACGACAACCGGCTGAGCTGACCTGGGCGTACGGCCCCGAGGCACGGCGGCCGAGGTACCCGCCCGGCACCTGAGACCGGTTAGCCCGTGTGCCGTCGAAAACGTTAGGTTCTGAGCATGACCGACACGTCTTCTTCCCGTACTACCGGCGCCGTCGCCGCCGGTCTCGCCACCCTCACCGAGGACGGCACCGTCCTGGACACCTGGTTCCCCGCTCCCGAGCTCGCCTCGGAGCCCGGACCGGCCGGCACCGAGCGGCTGACCGCCGAGCGCGCCGTGGAACTGCTCGGCGAGGGCGCGGCCAAGGCCGTCGGGCCCGACGCGCGCCGTGGAGTCGAGGTCGTCGCCGTCCGTACGGTCATCTCCTCGCTCGACGACAAGCCGCTGGACGCCCATGACGCGTATCTGCGGCTGCATCTGCTCAGCCACCGGCTGGTCCAGCCGCACGGCCAGAGCCTGGACGGCCTCTTCGGGCTGCTCGCCAATGTCGTCTGGACCTCGCTCGGTCCGGTCGCCGTCGACGCGCTGGAGACGGTACGGCTCAACGCGCGCGCCGAGGGACTGCACCTCCAGGTGACCTCGGTCGACAAGTTCCCGCGGATGACGGACTACGTGGCGCCCAAGGGCGTCCGGATCGCCGACGCCGACCGCGTACGGCTCGGCGCGCATCTCGCCGAGGGCACGACCGTGATGCACGAGGGCTTCGTCAACTTCAACGCGGGCACGCTCGGCACCTCGATGATCGAGGGACGGATCTCCGCGGGCGTCGTCATCGGCGACGGCTCCGACATCGGCGGCGGCGCCTCCACCATGGGCACGCTCTCCGGTGGCGGCAAGGAGCGCATCGTGATCGGCGAGCGCTGTCTGATCGGCGCGGAGGCGGGAGTCGGGATCGCGCTGGGCGACGAGTGTGTGGTCGAGGCCGGGCTGTATGTCACGGCCGGTACGCGCGTCACGATGCCCGACGGCCAGATCGTCAAGGCGCGTGAGCTGTCCGGCGCGAGCAATATCCTCTTCCGCCGCAACTCGGTCACCGGCGCGGTCGAGGCCCGTCCGAACAATGCGGTCTGGGGCGGTCTCAACGACGTGCTCCACAGCCACAACTGAGCCCAGAACGCGGGCGGCAGGACACGGGCGGCAGCGCTGAACGAGGGGGGCCGACGGGCCGTACGGGGAGGGGATCGTATGGCGCGGATACGCCGTTCCGCTGTGGCGACGGTGGGCGCGCCGGCGCTGGTGGCGGTGGTCGGCGGATGCTCCGACATCCGGAACGAGATCGACGCGGAGCGACGCGCGCACCCCGGGCCGTCGTCTCCGCCGCCCTCGTTCCCGGCACCCTCGTCGTCCCCGGCGCCCGCGACACCGTCGTACCGAGCACCGGCCGACCCGCGCCCCACCGAGGACTTGGGTCCCCGGCCCTGGGAGGCCACCGGACCGGGGCCCTGTCTCGCCTCGGGCGTCTCCTTCGGGCATGGGCCGGTGGACGCCGCCATGGGCCATCGGGCCGTCGAGATCGAGCTGATGAACTGCGGGAAGAGGCCCTACCGCGTCAACGGCTATCCCGAGATCGGCGTCCTGGACGAGGACCGTGAGCCGCTCGCGCTCAAGCTGACCCATGGGAACGCGTACACGGACGCCTCCAGGGACCAGGGACCGAAGCCGCTGACGCTGGCGCCGGGGGAGTCCGTGCGGTCGGTGCTGCACTGGAACAACCGGATCACCGACATGGCGGCCCACGACAGCGGCGCCTATGTGGTGATCGCCACGGCGGCGGGCGAGGAGCGGAGCACGCTGCCTCTGCCGGTCGATGTCGGTACGTCGGACGAACTGGACGTCACCGCATGGGCCACCGGACCGGCCCCGCGTCCGAACTGAGCGGTCCGGGTCTGCCGTTGGCAGTATTTCGCTGTCGGCCGTTCGGCGTTCGTATATCGGCATCGAACAGTGATCGGCCGTCCGTTCGGGATGCGGCAGGATGCTCCCATGATGCGTACTCTGCGCCGTCCGCTGCTTCTGCTGTTACCGGCCCCCGCCCTCACGTCCGCTGCCTGCGGAACCGAGAGGGCGCACGCCGGCGCCTCGGCCGACCGTGCCGAACTGGATGCGCGCGCCCGGTATATGCAGTCGGCGATCGAGCTGATCCGGGTGACCGAGGTGGACGGCCCTGTCGTACGGCTCAGCGCCGAGCGGGCGACGGTGGACCGCGAGACGCTGCGGCGCGCGGTGGAGTCCGCGCACCCTGCCACGGACACCGAACTCGACGCGCTGCTGCCGGAACAGACGGCTCCGGCATCGCCGGTCGAACGAGGCGATCTGCCTCCGGTGGGCGACGGTGCTCCGAACAACAGCGTGCCGGAGGGAGCTTCGGGGTAGCAGGGGCCGGACTGTCAGTGGGTGCTGGTCCAATAGGGGACATGGAGGGCATGGAGAACATGGAGAACAAAAACGCCCACCGGGGCGAAGCAGACCTGGGCGAAGCGGATTTGGCCGACCGAGGCGCGGGCGACCGAGGCTCGGACGACCGAGGCTCGGCGGACCGGGAGGCGGGCGATTCAGGCGCGGCCGACCGGGGCGAACTCGACGCGCTGCGCGCGGCCTTCCCGGCGGAGCAGTGTCTGCCGCCGCTGGGCTGGGACGCGGTGCGCGCCTTCGAGCGCGAGCAGGGGATCGTCCTGCCCGAGCCGTACCGCACGCTGGTCGCCGAGATCTGCGACGGATGCAGCGAGGGCCCGGCCGATATCGACGGGCTGATACCCGTGGCGGCACTGCCCGCCGACTGGGGATGCGCGCAGACACAGCGGGTGCTGTCGAAGCCTTTCCCGCTCACCGAGGCGTGGGTGTGGGAGGACGACCCGCGGCCGTACGAGGAGATCGAACCGCTCATCGACGAGGTCTGCAACCACGGGAGCGTGGTGCTGGGCGCGGACGGCTGCGGGATGTACTGGCATCTCGTCGTCACGGGCCCGCAGCGGGGCCGGATCTGGAACATCAGCGATGTGGGCGCGGCGCCGTTCGGGGCGGCGTTCGGCCACACCACCGCGGGGGACGGGTTCGCCGGCTGGGTGGCGCACTGGGCGACCACACGGCGGCCATGGTTCGACGTCGTGGTCTGACGGGAGCCATGACCGGACGGGTCCGTGACGGGACGGCGGGTCCGTGACCGGGCGGGAGTCATGACCGGACGTCGGCCGCGACGGGGCGGGACGACGAGGACGGTCTGTTGACCTCAACCGCACTTCATCTTCGAGCATGGTGGCGAGGGCGCACCGCGGGGGTGCGCCACCGAGGAGGTAGCACCATGTCCGTGCGGTCCGCCGCCCTGCCCGAGATCACCCGCCCGGGTGTGGGTGTCGTCATGGTCGGCCGCTGGCGACTCGGCACGCCCGAGCGTCTGCGGGCCGCGGTCGAGGCCGTCGACCGCGGCCGGCGGAGCCGGGAGTGGCCGGATGCCGGGCTGCTCTCGTACTCCGTCCTCGCCGGCAACGACGGCGGCACCCTGCTCCACTACTCGCAGTGGCGCGACCAGGAGGCGTACGAGGAGTTCGTCCGCACCCGCCGTGACGAGTGCAACGCCGAGATCGACGCGGCCGTGCCCGGGATCGAGCGTGTCGGGCTGCGGTCGTACGAGCTGTACCGCAGCAGCGAGCGCGCGGCGGGCGAGCGCCGGGTTCCGGGCTGTGTCGTGATCGTGGACGTGGAGTTCGACCGGCCCGGCAGGGAGCGGCAGAAGGCCTGGACCGATGCCGTCTTCGAGGCCCTCGGCAGCGAGCCGGCCCCGGCCTCCGGCGGGATCTCGGCGCACTTCCACATCAGCGTGGACGGGACACATGTCCTGAACTACGCGGAGTGGGAGAGCGAGCAGGCGCATATCGACGCGCTGGCCGCGCCGGGCGACGGCGTCGGCTCGGACACCGAGGCATGGCGGCGGGTGCGGAATTACGCCGGGCTCACGGGCAGTACGGTGCGGCGGTACACACCCGTACTGAGCCTCACCGCAGGGTGAGAGCGGCGGCCCGGCCGTATGTGGGGTACGGCCGGACCGCCGCGGTTCCCGGGGTGTGACGCCCCCTCGTACGAAGGTTTCCGGCCACTTGGGGAAGAGCCGTGCGAGGGCTCGTTCTACGCGCGTAATCTCCTTGCTGTGCGGGCCAGTTGTCAAGGGTGCCTCGGCCCGCTCCACCTGTCGGGTACATGAACCGGGTGGGATGGGTCCAAATGCGTCTACGCTGGGGGCCGCCGTGAATCCGTACGCCGCGAGGAGAACCGCCAGATGACCGGAGACCGCCCCACCGTGCCCCCGGTACGACTGCCCTCGGACGCGGAACTGGCGCGGGACGCGCTGGCCGCGCCACTGCTCGCCCGAGCCGTGCGGCTGGCCCGCTGGGCGGGGCCCGGGACTCGCGTGGGCGCGGGCGGCGAGCTGGTCGACGAGCAGCTCCCCGAGGCGGCGAAGGTGCTCGGTCTCGTGGACGAGGAGTCGCGGGAGGACGGCGAGGCGTACGCGAGCGAGGCGTGGCGCGTCGCGGTCGACACAGGCCTGGTGACGGTCGAGGACGACGAGGACGGCGACACGGAGGACGGCGCGGACGACGGCACCACCGGCCGCGTCACGGCGGGCGAGCAGCTCGCTCTCCTCACCTCCGGCTCCCCGCAGGACATCCTCGGGATCTGGCTGGACGCCCTGGACGTCGTGTTCGCCGACGCGACCGCGCCGGTCCTGGACGATCTGGCCGCGGCGATCGGCGAGGACGGCGAGATCGACTTCGAATCGCTCGACTGGGACCCGGAGTCGGAGGCGGAGTTCCTGGAGGGCGTGCTCGGCAATCTCTATCTGCTCACCGTCGCGGACGGCGGCGGCGCCGGGGACGGCGCGTCGGGCCCCGTACCGCTGCCCGTCCTCGCCGCGTCGATGATCGTGCCCGACGACATGGGCGAGCCCACCGACGACGTCCTGGAGCAGGTCTCCGAGGCGATGATGCGGCTGGACGACCAGTTCCGGCTGCTGGAGCCGGTCGGGCTGGTCTCGTACGTACCGGTGGACGAGGCCCTGATGGAGGAGGACGCGGGAGGCGCGGCCGATGCCACGCTGCCCGTCGGCGAGGAGGACGTCGCCCGCTACGGCATGGTCCGGCTGACGCCGCTCGGGCTCTACGGGATCAGGTCCCGGATGCTGGAGGCGGGAGTCGACGCGCCCGCGGTCGGCGATCTCGCGGCCAAGGACGCGCACGCGCTGCTGGACGGCGTCGCGCACTTCCCGGAGCTGTCCGCCCGCGCCGAGACCGAGCAGTGGCTGGCCCGCCGCGCGCCGGCCGACGCG
>NZ_FMDK01000946.1 GCF_900091995.1 Streptomyces sp. MnatMP-M17 | reverse complement strand
GGCGGTGGCCGGCTGCGCGCTCGGCGGGATCGCCGTCGCGGCGAGCGCCGGAGTCATGCCGCCGCTGTTCGCGGGCGAGCACGATCCCGTACCGGCCAACTCCGTTTCGTCGGTGACGACTCCGGGACCGCGTGTCTCCGGGCCGTCCGGCGGCGGCCGGGACACCGCCGGTCCCTCGGAGACTCCGGGACCGGACCGCGAGGAACTGTTCACACCGCATCCCTCGTCCGAGGAGGGCCCGGACGGCACCGACGGCGCGCATGCGGAAGGCGACTCCGGGCAGGGCGAGGACGGCGCGCTCGCCGGGAGCGGTCTGTCGGCCTCGGCGCAGGGACACCGGGCGGGCACGCTGTACCGCGAGACGCTCGACACCTGCCGCGCCTATCGCGACGGCACGATCGACAAGGAGCGCAAGGCGGCCCTGGAGTCGGCGGCCGACGGCACCGGAGGAGCGAAGCGTTTCTGCGACCGGTTGCTGGACGGCAAGGGCGATACGGACGACAAGGGCGACAGCGGAGGCCACGACGGCCGAGGCGACGGCTCGGTCCGCAACGGCCATGGCGACGACAACGGGCAGGGCCCGGAGAACGGCAACGGTGGCGGCAACGGTGGCGGTGGCGGCAACAGCGGCGGAGGAAAGGACAACAACGGACCGCCGGACGGCCCGGTCCTCTGGACGCCAACTCCGTCGTCCGTCGCCCCGACGCCACTTCTGACCCCCGTACCGTCCACCGCGCACCCGGCCCCGGACCCGGCCGGATCGTTGCTCCCGCCACTCTGACCTGCTGGTTCCCTGCCATGAGCCCTAAGGTGTGACGTTTTTCCGGACCGTGACGCAGTTAAGAGTGAGCCGACTGGTCATCGGCCGCGCATCGAGCCGGGGTTCCCCCCGTACCTTCGGCTCAGCGCACTCGGCGCGGGCGGGTCACGTTCCCCCGGTCCCGCCCGCGCCACTCACCCCGCCCCCGTCTGAGCCGGCGCCGCTCTCGCGGATGTGGTCGCCGTGGGTGGGGGTTGCTCAGTTGATGGTTGCGGTTCCTGCCGACGGACCGCGCTTGCGCGGTGGGCCGGCATCGGCCACCGGCTTGTCACCCGGGCCAGCCGCCGGTCCAGCTTGCTCATCCCGCGAACGACCTGTTCCCCGCCCGGCGGGCTGGTCTACTCACCGCGCACCTGCGGCGTGGTCCGTGGGGCTACCTGTGGGCGAATGACCCGGCAGTGTTCGAGGCGGATGAGTTCGTCGGTGAGTTCGATAGCCACAGCCGCAGCTAAGCAGGCCCGGCCGCCGCCTCCACCGCCGCCAGGGCTGACGTCCACGGGAACGGCTTCTTCTCGCCGGGCTCGTTCGGCACGAACCCGCCCTCTCCGTACAGCACCGTGATCCCGGCGCTCCGCAGTGTCTCTATGGACCGTTCGAACTGCGGGTGCTGCACGTAGGCGGCGTTGACGCAGGGCATTGTCACCAGCGGGATCCGCTTCCCGATCCCTTCGGCGACGACGCCGACCACGAACTTCTCCGTCAGTCCGAGCGCCCACTGATTGATCGTGTTCAGCGTGGCCGGCGCCATCAGGATCGCGTCCGCCTTCGGCCATACGTCCGGCTCGCCCGGCAGCTTGTACTCCGACCGGACCGGGGCGCCGGTCAACCGCTCCATCTCTGGAAGTCGAGCACCGAGCCAGCGCGCGGCGGTCGGCGTCAACCCGAGCCGTACATCCCACCCTCGGGACTGCGCATCATGGATCACCTGGGCGATGTCCAGTACGGGCGGCGCGGCGGTACCGAACAGATACAAGGTCCTCGTCGTCATGCCGTCCAGTCGACCACATGCGAACGCCCCCGAACCGGACGGCTACGGGGGCGGGCGTGAGTACCGTTCCAGATGACGAGTCAGGAACGGAGACCAGTATGCCTTTACCGGACGACAACCACACAGGCGCCCGCATCCGGGAGCAGCGAAAACTGGCCCGCCTCACGCAGAGGGAGCTGGCCGACAGGTTGCCGTATTCGTACAGCCTCCTCAACCAGGTCGAATGCGGCGCGCGCCCGGCGACGGCAGACTTCGTGGCGGCTGTCGCGCAGGCGCTGCGAGTCGACGTCACCTTGCTGACAGGACAGCCCCATGTGACCGATCTTCAACGGGATCGCCTCGCGGCCCTGGTACGGCCCATCCGTGAGGCTCTCGATCTGTACGACCTCGGGGCGAACCCGGAACTTACGGTGCGGCCTGCGGCGTTACTCGTCGCCGCGGCGGACCAGGTGTGCCAGGACGTGCGTGCCACGCACCTGCGCAAGGCGGCCCGGGATCTCCCCGGGATCATTGCCGAGCTCACGCATGTGGGGTGGTCGGACCCGTCAACGGAGGTGTGGCGGGCCCTGGCCTCGGCCTACCGGACGGCGCACGACGTCGCCGTGAAGCTGGGCTATTTCGACCTGTCCACGGTGGCACTGGACCGTATGGACTGGGCCGCCGCACGAGCATCGGATCCGTGTCTCGCCGCGATCCGGCAGTACAAGCGGGCACTGGGGTATCACAAGGTTGGTGCTCCCATTGTGGGACAGAGGCTTATCGCGTCCGGGCATAGCCTGCTCGCGCTGGAGTCGTCCCGGGAGGCTCTGGCCGTGGCGGGGCAGCTCCACCTCGGGGCGTCCGCCGTCGCGGCCAGGGCCGGCGATGAGGATGCCGTCGCCGCTCATATCAAGGCAGCAGACGAGTTGGCGAAGCGAGTGGGCGGGGAAGCACGGGACGTGCACTGGCTGTCATTCGGCCGTACCAATGTGCGGCTGCACGAGATGGGCGCGTCGGTCGAGATGCGCCAGTACGACGATGCGCTGGTTCAGGCCCGGAAGATGAAGCTGCCCCCGAACACGTTGACCAGTCGGCGGGCTCGGTTTCTCGTCGACTGGGCGTTCGTAGAGATGGAGACCGGGCATTCGGAGGCCGCGCTGAGGCACATCGTGGAGGCCCGTCAGGCAGCCCCGGAGCAGACCCGCTACCACCCGGAGGCACGGGAAACCATCTCCGGTCTGGTCCGGACGGCGCGGACGACCCCGGATACCTTGGGGCACATGGCTGCCTGGATCGGCCTGTAGGTACGCTCACAGCACTCACAGCACTCACAGCACTCACAGCACTCACAGCACTCACAAACTGTGAGCGCTGAACAAGTGCGCGGCGCCCACCCTGGACTCGTACCGTTACCGACGAGCCGGGGACGCCATGAATGAGCCACCAGCCGTACAGGATGCCGCCGATGCGGAGTCGCTGCCGCTCGACTTCGCCACGATGGTCGGCACGGCGCAGTACGTCATTGACGCCGGCGCAGCCTTGCTGGATGAGGAGCCGGAGGTGGCCACGTCGCAGATGCGTGGCTTTCTGGGGCTGCTGGTCCCGGAGGCGGAGGGCCGGCTCGGGAGCTTCTCCCCGGCCGGCATCGAGGAGGCACGGCGGCGCATGGACGCCGGCCCCGGACCGCTCGGGCCAGTTCGGTACGCGCACGCCCTGGCGCGGTCCGTTCTCGCGCTGTGCGCACACCTGGGCCACGGTCAGGAGCCCGGCGAGCCTGAGTCCCCGCAGGCCTGGACGCCGCCGACCGGGACGAGCGTGGTGCTGGTGGCCGCCGGGCGGTACTGGGATGCCGTACGGGTACGCACCAATGTCGGCGAGCGTGTGATCAAGCGCCTGGGCGGCAGCAGCGGGGCGGTCATTCAGGACTCGTATGGATCGGCCCTCTACTGGTTCGTGGCTCCGGGTTCCACGGATATGTGGGCCCTTCCGTCGAAGCAGGTTGTGCCGCTGGGCGTCGCGACGTTCGTGGCGGTACCGCCCGCGCATTTCACGGACAGGTCCCGCCGCATCCGCTGGGCCGTCCCGCTGACCGCGAGGCGCTACCTGACCGAAGCGGAGCTGCTGCATGACGCCCTGGCCACAGAGATCGCGGCAACCGCATGACGACCGAGCCCACATGATCTCCCGCCCGCCGCTGACGGCCCGCGGCGGGCGGGGGCCC
>NZ_FMDK01000792.1 GCF_900091995.1 Streptomyces sp. MnatMP-M17 | reverse complement strand
GCGGGCGCGATGGCCGCGGCGCCGACGGCGGGTACGGCGCTGGCCAGCGTGGTCGCGGTGAGCATCGCGGCGAGTGCGTAGCCACGGCGCGAACGTATCCGGGGGCGGGTGCGCGGAGCCTTCCCCGGGCCGGTGCCCGAACGTATCCACGGGCCGGGAGCGGAGGGTGAGCCAGGATCGGAGGGCATGGCCATGTCTCTCTCCTCTGACGGTCGGACGAGAACGGCATCAGTGTGGTCAACGCCCGGCGGCAGGGCGCGCGGCGAGAGCCATGCGGGTGAACGGAACCGCCATTCGAGTAGCACCGCGGGCACAGCGGGTGAAGGCGCGGGGCGGGGCCCGGCGGTGGTCGAATCAGCTCGTGATGTGCCCGGTCCTCGTAAGCGGGCCCGGTGGCGTGGTCGCGTCCAGGAAGAGCCGGATCAGGGCGAGGACGGTCTCGGGGGCGTCTTCGGGGCTGCAGTGACCTGCGCTCGGGAGTTCAGCGGCCAGGCCGCGGGGGAACGCGGCGTGGAAGAGCGGCAGGAAGTGCTCGGCGCGCAGGGTCTGGTCCGTGAGGTGCAGCCGGACCGCCGCCCTCGTCAGGTTGGACTCTTCGGCGATGGCGAGGAAGCAGCGGAGATGACGCATCTCAATGCTCATGCGCGTGGAGCATGACGGCAGCCCGATCGGCATTTCACGGGGTGAGATGCCGAGCCGTAGCGTGAGCGGGGAAGTGGACGGGTGAAGTACAGTGCGCTGGACTCCAAGTCCATTGAAGTGAACCCCGCGCGTCAACCGCGCGTCAGCTGTGTGCGTCAACCGTGTGCGTCAAGGGAGGATCCCGGTGGAAGAGCCGCGTACCGCTACGGCCGCAGGCGCGGTCCAGCTGCCGGAGGTGGCCGGAAGCGCGGAGGCGGGTACGGCGGAGACCCGTGGCCGCCCGGGGCAGGCCGGGCGCGCGCTGGGCCCGGTCGCGCTGGTCGTCGCCGGTGGGCTGTCCGTACAGTTCGGCTCGGCCGTCGCCGTGCTGCTCATGCCGCGCACCGGTGCCCTCGGTGTGGTCTCGATACGGCTCGTGCTCGCCGCGATCGTCCTGCTCGTGGTGTGCCGGCCCACCCTGCGCGGCCACTCGCGGGCCGACTGGGGAACGGTCATCGCCTTCGGCACGGTGCTGGCCGCCATGAACGGGCTCTTCTACCAGTCGGCCGACCGTATCCCGCTGGGCGCGGCCGTCACTCTCGAAGTCCTCGGCCCGCTCACGCTCTCCGTGATCGTCTCCCGGCGGCTGGTCAATGTGCTCTGGGCCGTGCTGGCGCTCGGCGGAGTGCTGCTGCTCAGCGGCGGCGGTTTCGACCGGCTCGATCCGGTGGGCGCGGCCTTCGCGCTCTCGGCGGGCGCCATGTGGGCGGCCTACATAATCTTCAGCGCGCGGACCGGCCGGCGCTTTCCGCAGGCCGACGGACTGGCGCTGGCCATGGCGGTGGGCGCGCTCCTCGCGCTGCCGCTCGGTGTCGCCGAGTCGGGATCGAAGCTGCTGGTGCCATCGACGCTGGGGCTGGGACTCGCGGTGGCGCTGATGTCCTCCGTCCTTCCCTACACGCTCGAACTGCTCGCCTTGCGGCGGTTGCCCTCCTCGACCTTCGCCGTGCTGATGAGTCTGGAGCCGGCCATAGCGGCGGCGGCTGGATTCCTGGTGCTGAGCCAGGCGCTCTCCGGCACCGACGCGCTGGCGATCGCGCTGGTCATCGTGGCGAGCATGGGCGCGGTGCGGACTCAGGTGGGCGGGAGGAGCGCGCGGGCGGGCAAGTGAATAGGCAAGCGGGCGGGCCGACGGGCAGGCACGCGGGTCGGCCGGCAGCAAAGCAAGCACGCTTGCTTGTTTTTGTTGGCGCTGCCATGCTCCGGGGCACGCACACCGCCGTGTCCCGAGGGGAGCGCACCTGTGTCCGCATCCGGTTCCGTACCTGACTCGGCGTCCGGTGCCGCGTCCGGTTCCGCTTCGGTGCTCGGGCTGCTCGGCGATCTGCGTGCCGAGAGCGAGGAACTCGACGCGCTGGTGGCTCCTCTCGACTCCGGGGGCTGGGCCCTCGCGACTCCTTCACCCGGATGGTCCATCGCCCACCAGATCGCCCATCTCACCTGGACCGACCGGGCCGCGCTGCTCGCCGTAACCGATCCGGAGGCCTTCGCCGAGGAGTCGGAGAAGGCCCTCGCCGCGCCCGACTCCTTTGTGGACGAGGGCGCGGCGGCCGGCGCGTCGCTTCCGCCCGCCGAACTGCTCGCCCGCTGGCGCGACGGCCGCGTACGGCTCCAGAACGCTTTGCGAACTGCACCGTCCGGCGCCCGTTTTCCCTGGTACGGACCGCCGATGAGTACCGCCTCGCTGGCCACCGCGCGGCTGATGGAGACCTGGGCGCACGGCCAGGACGTCGCGGACGCGCTCGGTGCCCGGCGTGAGCCGACCGCGCGGCTGCGGCATGTGGCGTGGATCGGCGTACGGGCCCGGGACTACGCGTATCTGGTCCGCCGGGAACAGCCGCCCGCCGAGCCCTTCCGCGTCGAACTGACCGGCCCTGGCGGCGAGTTGTGGACGTACGGTGCCGAGGACGCGGCCCAGCGGGTGACCGGGCCCGCGCTCGACTTCTGTCTGCTGGTCACCCAGCGGACGCACCGCGCGGATCTCGCCGTACGGGCCGAGGGCGCCGACGCCGACCACTGGCTGGACATCGCGCAGGCCTTCGCGGGCCCGGCGGGCGCGGGCCGCGCGCCCAAGGAGGCCCGATGAGCGACGCCACCGCACGGGGTGGACCTGGTGTGCTGCGCGTACCCGGTGTGCTGCGGATCGGCAACGCCTCCGGCTTCTACGGCGACCGCTTCGACGCGCTGCGCGAGATGCTCACGGGTGGTCCGCTCGACGTTCTCACCGGGGACTATCTCGCCGAGCTGACCATGCTCATCCTCGGCAGGGACCGGATGAAGAACCCGGACGCCGGCTACGCGAAGACCTTTCTGCGCCAGTTGGAGGACGGGCTCGGGCTCGCCCATGACCGTGGCGTGAAGATCGTCGCCAACGCGGGCGGACTGAATCCGGCCGGGCTCGCCACCGCCGTACGCGAGCTGGCCGAGCGGGTGGGTGTACCGGTACGCGTCGCCCATGTCGAGGGCGACGATCTGCTGGCAGGCGATCCGTCGGCCCGTGCGGCTTGGGGCGAGGGCGTCCTCACCGCCAACGCGTATCTCGGCGGCGCCGGGATCGCCGCGTGTCTGCGCGCGGGAGCCGATGTGGTGATCACCGGCCGCGTCACCGACGCGGCGCTGGTGACCGGGCCGGCCGCCGCCCACTTCGGCTGGGACCTCCGGAACCCTGACACCGGTATGCACGACTCCGAAAGCCCCACGGGCCCTGACAGCGCCCACAGCCTGCACGCCCTCGCCGGCGCCGTCGTCGCCGGGCATGTCCTGGAGTGCGGCACCCAGGCGACCGGCGGCAACTACTCCTTCTTCACGCACTTCACGCACCACGACATACGCCGACCGGGCTTCCCGCTCGCCGAGATCCACGCCGACGGCTCGGCGGTCATCACCAAGCATCCCGGCACGGGCGGGACCGTCGATGTGGGCACCGTCACCGCGCAGTTGCTGTACGAGACCGGCGGCGCCCGCTACGCGGGCCCCGATGTGACCGCCCGGCTCGACACCGTACGGCTGGCCCAGGACGGGCCCGACCGCGTCAGGATCACCGGCGTACGCGGCGAGCCGCCGCCTCCCACGCTCAAGGCCGGGCTCACCCGGATCGGCGGCTGGCGCAACGAGGTCGTCTTCGTCCTGACCGGTCTCGACATCGACGCCAAGGCCCGGCTGGTGCGCGAGCAGTTGGCGGACGCGCTCGCGAAACGCCGTCCGGCGCAGGTGAGTTGGGAGCTGGCTCGTACCGATCGGCCGGACGCCGACACCGAGGAGACCGCCAGCGCCCTGCTGCGGCTCGTCGTACGGGACAGCGATCCCGAGGCGGTGGGCCGGGCGGTCGGCACGGCGGCCGTCGAGCTCGCGCTCGCCAGCTATCCCGGTTTCCATGTCACCGCGCCACCGGGCAAGGGCGCGCCGTACGGAGTCTTCGAGGCCGTGTACCTCGATGCGGCCGAGGTCACACAGGTGGCCGTACTGCCGGACGGGCAGCGGATGACGGTGTCGCATCCCGCCCGTACCAAGGCACTTGAGCCCGTTCCGGAGACGGCCGACCAGCTTCCGGAGCCGCTTCCCGAAGGACTGCCGACCCGGCGCGCGCCCCTCGGCCTCGTCGTCGGCGCCCGCAGCGGTGACAAGGGCGGCGACGCCAATGTCGGTGTGTGGGCGAGTGACGAGAACGGCTGGCGCTGGCTGGCCCATGAGCTGACCGTCGAGCGCTTCCGGCAACTGATTCCTGAGAGCCGGGAGTTGACCGTCGTCCGCCATCTCCTGCCCAATCTCCGGGCTCTGAACTTCGCCGTAGAGGGACTGCTCGGCGAGGGCGTCGCGGCCCAGGCCCGGTTCGATCCTCAGGCCAAGGCACTCGGCGAGTGGCTGCGCGCCCGGCATCTGGACATTCCGGAGGTACTGCTGTGACCGTGCTCCCTTCGGCCCTCGACACCGCGTCGCCCGACTACGGCGCCCACCGCGAGGCCATGCTCGGCAAACTCGCCGAGCTGGATGCCGAGCACGCCAAGGCCCTGGCCGGTGGCGGTGAGAAGTATGTGACCCGCCACCGTGCGCGCGGCAAACTCCTCGCCCGCGAGCGGATCGAGCTGCTCCTCGATCAGGACACGCCCTTCCTGGAGCTGTCGCCGCTCGCCGCCTGGGGCAGTGACCATCCCGTCGGCGCGTCCATGGTCACCGGTATCGGTGTGGTCGAGGGCGTCGAGTGCCTGATCACCGCCAACGACCCGACCGTACGCGGCGGCGCCTCCAACCCGTGGACGCTGAAGAAGGCACTGCGCGCCAACGAGATCGCGTTCGCCAACCGGCTGCCCGTCATCAGTCTGGTCGAGTCCGGTGGCGCCGATCTCCCCTCCCAGAAAGAGATCTTCATCCCTGGCGGAGCGCTCTTCCGCGATCTCACCCGGCTCTCCGCCGCCGGAATTCCCACCGTCGCGGTCGTCTTCGGCAACTCCACGGCGGGCGGAGCGTATGTCCCGGGGATGTCCGACCACACCGTCATGATCAAGGAGCGGTCGAAGGTCTTTCTCGGCGGGCCGCCGCTGGTGAAGATGGCCACGGGCGAGGAGAGCGACGACGAGTCGCTCGGCGGCGCCGAGATGCACGCCCGGACATCGGGGCTCGCGGACCACTACGCGCTGGACGAGCAGGACGCGGTCCGTACGGCGCGGCGGATCGTCGCCCGCCTCAACTGGCGCAAGGCGCACGCCGATCCGGGCCCGGCGGAGCCGCCGAAGTACGACGAGGAAGAGTTGCTCGGTATCGTCCCGGGCGATCTGAAGATCCCTTTCGATCCACGCGAGGTCATCGCACGTGTGGTGGACGGCTCGGACTTCGACGAGTTCAAGCCGCTGTACGGGCCGAGCCTGGTGACGGGCTGGGCCCGGCTGCACGGCTATCCGGTGGGCGTGCTGGCCAACGCGCAGGGCGTGCTGTTCTCCGCCGAGTCGCAGAAGGCCGCGCAGTTCATCCAGCTCGCCAACCAGCGTGATATTCCGCTGGTGTTCCTCCACAACACCACCGGCTACATGGTCGGCAGGGAGTACGAGCAGGGCGGCATCATCAAGCACGGCGCGATGATGATCAACGCGGTGTCCAACTCCCGAGTGCCGCATCTGTCGGTGCTGATGGGAGCGTCGTACGGGGCCGGGCACTACGGCATGTGCGGCCGGGCCTACGATCCACGTTTCCTCTTCGCCTGGCCGAGCGCCAAGTCCGCGGTGATGGGCCCGCAGCAGCTCGCCGGTGTGCTGTCGATCGTGGCGCGGGCGTCGGCGGTGGCCAAGGGACAGCCGTATGACGAGGACGGTGACGCGGCGCTGCGGGCGATGGTGGAGCGGCAGATCGAGTCCGAGTCGCTGCCGATGTTTCTGTCGGGACGGCTGTACGACGACGGAGTCATCGATCCGCGCGACACCCGTACCGTGCTCGGGCTGTGTCTGTCCGCGATCCACTCGGCTCCGGTCGAGGGTGTGCGCGGCGGCTTCGGCGTCTTCCGTATGTAACCCGTGTGTTGCGAGGGGTGAGGGACATGATGATCACTTCTGTGCTGGTCGCCAACAGAGGCGAGATCGCCTGCCGTGTCTTCCGGACCTGCCGTGAGCGCGGGATCGCGGCGGTCGCGGTGTACTCCGACGCGGACGCGGGCGCGCTGCATGTACGGGAGGCCGACGCGGCGGTACGGCTGCCGGGAGCCGCGCCCGCCGACACCTATCTGCGCGGCGATCTGATCGTGAAGGCGGCACTCGCGGCGGGCGCGGACGCCGTGCATCCCGGCTATGGATTCCTGTCCGAGAACGCGGAGTTCGCACGCGCCGTACTGGACGCCGGGCTGGCGTGGATCGGGCCGCCGCCGGACGCGATCGAGGCGATGGCGTCGAAGACACGGGCGAAGGAGCTGATGGGAGCGGCCGGTGTGCCGCTGCTCGCGCCGGTGGATCCGGCCTCGGCCACGGAGTCGGATCTGCCGCTGCTGCTGAAGGCGGCGGCGGGCGGCGGTGGGCGCGGAATGCGGATCGTCCGCGAACTCGCGTCTCTCGGCGATGAGTTGACGGCTGCGTCGGCGGAGGCGCGGTCGGCCTTCGGTGACGGTGAGGTCTTCGCGGAGCCGTATGTGGAGCGCGGCCGACATGTCGAGGTGCAGATCCTCGGGGACGCCCATGGCACGGTCTGGGCGCTGGGCACCCGGGACTGCTCCCTCCAGCGCCGCCATCAGAAGGTCATCGAGGAGTGCCCGGCGCCCGGTCTGCCGGCCGCGCTCCGTACGGCCCTGCACGAGGCGGCGGTCACGGCGGCGCGGGCGGTCGGCTATGCGGGCGCGGGCACGGTCGAGTTCCTGGTCTCCGCCGAGGGCCGTCCGTACTTCCTGGAGATGAATACGCGCCTCCAGGTCGAACACCCGGTGACGGAGGAGGTGTTCGGGCTCGACCTGGTGGCGCTGCAACTCTCGGTCGCGGAGGGCGCGGCGCTCCCGGCCGAGCCGCCGCCCGCGTACGGCCACGCGGTGGAGGCCCGTCTCTACGCGGAGGACCCGTCCCGGGCGTGGACGCCCCAGACGGGCACGCTGCACGCCCTGGAGTTCCCGTACGGCCCGTCGGCGGGCATCGGGGGCATCGCGGACGCCACCGCGCCACGGCTGCGCGTCGACACCGGTTACGCCGGCGGCGACACCATCGGTGTGCACTACGACGCGCTGCTCGCCAAGGCCGTCGTCTGGGCGCCCACCCGGGACGAGGCGCTGCGCGCCCTGCGGTACGCGCTGCGGCGGGCGCGGGTGCATGGGCCCGGGACCAATCGGGAGTTGCTCGTACGGTCGTTGGAGCACCCGGACTTCACGGGCGGGCGGTTCGACACCGGGTTCTACGAGCGCCATCTCGACGCGCTGACCGGGCCCGCGTCCGGGCCCGCGCCAGGCGAGCGGCACGCCGCCATCGCCGCCGCGCTGG
>NZ_FMDK01000120.1 GCF_900091995.1 Streptomyces sp. MnatMP-M17 | reverse complement strand
TCACGGCCGTGGCGCCCGCGTCCAGCAGCGGACCCGCGGCGGCCTGCGCCGAGCCGATGTCGTCAACGCTCTGCGCGCGCCTGCCGCGTATCGGAAGGCCGTGCCGGCGCATGGCGCGCTGCCAGCCCTCGGCGCGGTCGTCACCGACGCCCGAGCCGCGCGGCCAGCCGAGGAACGCGATCTTCCGGTGTCCCAGACCGACGAGATGGTCCACGGCGGCGTCCGTGCCCGAGGCGCCGTCGACATCCGCCCAGTCGCCTATCTGACGGTTCGACCACATCCGGCCGAAGCCCACGAAGGGCACTCCGCGCTTGGCGAGCCAGGCCTGGCGCTGGTCGCCGCGGTCGGTGCCGCTGAGCACGAAGCCGTCGACGCTGTGCAGGTCGAGCAGCTCCTCGTAGCCCTCCAGGCCAGTGGTGCCGGGAGGCGAGGCGAACAGCAGTATCCGGTAGCCCGCCTCGTCGGCGGTCTGCGACAGCGCGTGCAGGAACCGGTCCATGACCGGCGCCGAGGTGCCGGGCGGCGTCGGGCGTATGCCGTAACCGATGAGTTTGCTGGAGCGGGTACGGAGCGTCTGCGCGGCCCGGTGCGGACGGTAGCCCATCTCGTCGATGGTGCGCCGGACGCGTTCCAGCGTCTCAGGACGCAGCAATCCGGGTGAATTGAGGGCATTTGACACGGTTTGCGGAGAGACTCCGGCCCGTCGCGCGACCATGGCCAGAGTCACCGGACCGGCCTTGGCCGAGGAGGTGTCGGGGGAGCGGGGCATGGGTGTCTCCGGAAGCCGGTCGTGTGCAAAGTAAGTTCGGTCGAGTTTATTGGAGCGTTCTAATGCCATTGTCAACGGCCTGAGGTCGTCGTTAGGGTTCTTGGAACGCTCCAATGCCTGAGAGGTTCTGCTCTGTTGGATACAACTGTCAAGACCCACGACATAACGAACTCCGTCGCGGGGGCCGGCCCCACGGCCGAAGGCCTCCAGCCGTTTCTGCACGACGCCTGTGTGACGCTCCACGCGCCGAGCTTCGCGATCTCGCACGCGGACGGTCAGATCGACGGCGGCGCCGACGGCTTCTACCACGGCGACAGCAGAGCGCTGGCCCGGCTCACCGTGGTGGCCGACGGCATCGCGATCGCACCGGTACGCGGAGCCCTTGACGGTGCCGACCGGGCCGCCTTCCGCGCCGTGCTGCGCGGTCTCGGCGAGGACACCGCGGATCCCGCCGTCAGCCTGCACCGGCGCCGGGCCGTCACTCCCGGGCGGCTGGAGGAGACTCTGGAAGTCATCAACGCCGGGCGGCAGAATGTCCGTTTCCGGCTGATCGTGACCGCCGCCACCGATCTCGCGCTGATGGAACGCGTCAAGACCGGGGAGACACAGCCCACAGTCACCGCCACCGCCTTCGCGGGCGGACTCGACTGGTCGCGAGGAGTCTTCGCCGTGCGGCTCGTCTCCACGCCGAAGCCCACCGCCGTCGACGCGGCGGCCGGCCGGCTGGAGTACGAGATCGAGCTGGCGCCCGGCGCGAGCTGGACCGCCGTACTGCGCTGTGACGCCGCTCACGAGGACGGCGACCAGTTCCCGGCGCCGCCGTCGGACAGCCTGCCCTGGCGCGTCCCGGCGCTGCGCAGCGCCGACCGGCGCTTCGACCACTGGATCAGCCAGTCGGCCGCCGATCTCGACCGGCTGCGGCTGACCGACTCCGAGGCGCCCGAGGACCAGTTCCTGGCCGCGGGAGCCCCGTGGTTCCTCACGCTCTTCGGCCGCGACTCCCTCTGGGCCGCCCGGATGCTGCTGCCGCTGGGCACCGGACTCGCCGCCGGTACGCTGCGTACGCTCGCCCGCCGCCAGGGCACCGCGTCCGATCCGGACACCCAGGAGCAGCCCGGCAAGATCCTGCACGAAGTGCGCCGGGCCGCCCAGGAGTTCCACGACGGCTTCTCCCTGCCGCCCAGTTACTACGGCACGGTCGACGCCACTCCGCTCTGGATCACCCTGCTGCACGACTCCTGGCGCTGGGGCCTCGCGCCCGAGCAGGTCGAACAGCTCCTGCCGAACGCCGAGTCCGCGCTCGCCTGGATGCGCGACCACGGCGACGCGGACGGCGACGGCTTCCTGAAGTACATCGACCTCACCGGACGGGGCCTGGCCAATCAGGGCTGGAAGGACTCGGGCGATGCCATCCGGCACCGCGACGGCCGGCTGGCCAACGCCCCGATCGCACTGTGCGAGGTCCAGGCGTACGCCTATGAGGCGGCCCGCGGCGGCGCCGCGCTGCTGCGCGCCTTCGGCCGTCCCGGCGCCGACGAGTGGGAGGAGTGGGCCGCGCTGCTGCGCGACCGGTTCCGCGCCCACTTCTGGGTGGAGGACGAGCGCGGTGCCTATCCGGCCGTCGCCCTCGACCGCGACAGGAAGCCGGTGGATTCGGTCACCTCGGGCTTCGGCCATCTGCTGGGCACGGGTCTGCTCAACCAGGAGGAGAGCGCGCTGCTGGCCGCCCGGCTCAGCGCTCCCGATCTCGACTCGGGGCATGGGCTGCGCACACTGAGCAGCGACTCCGTGGGCTACAACCCGTACGGCTATCACATCGGTTCCATCTGGCCGCACGACACCGCGATCGCCGTACACGGTCTGGTCAGGGCCGGATTCCCGGCCGAGGCCGCGTCGCTCTCGGCGGGTCTGCTGACCGCGTCCGCGGGCTTCGAGGCGCGCCTGCCCGAGCTCTTCGCCGGCCATGGCGCGGCGACCGACGCCTGGCCGGCGCCGTATCCGGCGTCCTGCCGTCCGCAGGCCTGGGCGGCGGCCTCGTCCGTACTGGTGCTCCAGTCCGTGCTGGGACTCAGCGCCGATGTGCCCGGCGGCACGCTCACCGTCGCACCCGGGTTCGCCGAGGCGTACCGGCCGCTGACGGTGACGGGCCTCGATGTCGCAGGCGGACGGCTGGACATCTCGGTCGACGCGGACGGTACGGCGCATATCGAGGCGCCGGCCGGTCTGGAGGTGAAGAGGGAGTACCCGACGCCGCGTTGAGGGAGCCCCTGCCCCCGCGCCTGCGCCGGGAGGGATGTCCCCGTGAGCGGACGGGACTCCGGCCGCGGCCGGAGTCCCGCCGGTTTCTGTCGTCGGCCGGGCCGTGTCGCTGTTGGGCCGAACGAGTGAGGGACGAGAGGATGGCCGGATGCAGACTCAGCGCAGGGGCGGGGTGGTCCGGTGAGCAGGTACGGCAGATACGGCGAGTTCGACGCCACCGACGAGCAGTGGGAGGGCCTGGCCCAGGTCGTCCCGCTGCGTGGCCGCGACGAGTGGCCCTCCCGGGTCGACCACCGGGCCGTCACACGCGACTACGCGGCCGAGAACCGGCGCTTCATCGTCCTGCGGGTGCAGGTGTTCGGTGACGCGCGGGAGGTGGCCGACCATCTGATCGCGCGGATTCCGGTGCTGCTCGATCTGACCGGTGCGGAGCCGGACGTGGCCAAGCGCATCCTGGATTTCAGCAGCGGAGTCGTCTTCGGTCTCGGCAGCGGGATGCACCGGGTGGACAGGAATGTCTTCCTGCTGGCGCCGATCGGCACGGAGGTCGAGGGCATCGCGGCGGAGGCCGTCCCCCGGTCGTAGGGAGGCCGCCCGGACGGAACGGACGACGGTGGTAGACCTGAACGCGTGACGGAACACGACGTAGCTGGATTGCAGCGCAGGCTGGCCGAGTTCGCGGCGGCCCGCGACTGGGAGCCCTACCACACGCCCAAGAACCTGGCGGCGGCGCTCAGCGTCGAGGCCTCGGAACTGCTGGAGATCTTCCAGTGGTTGACGCCCGAGCAGTCGGCACGGGTGATGGAGGATCCCGGGTCGGCCCACCGGGTGACCGACGAGGTCGCCGATGTGCTCGCCTATCTGCTCCAGCTCTGCGAGGTGCTGGGCATCGACGCGCTCACGGCGCTCGCGGCCAAGATCGACCGGAATGAGGTCCGCTTTCCGCCCAAGCGTCCCTCGACGGGGCCCGATTGACCATGATCGTCACTCTACGGAGTGATTGAGTTATACACATTGAGCTCGCTGTCCAGAGATTTCCGCATTGCTCTGGCCTTTCTGTCGCCATTCCCTCACTCTGGGTAGTGGAGTGAGCGGGCAGGATTGTCGTATGAACGGGGGCTGTGCATGGATGCGGAACGGCTCATCGGAGTGAGCCGGCATGCCCTGGCGGGGAGCGCGGAGGCGCTGGATGTGATCGCGGAGGCCTGCCAGGCGCAGGCCCTCGCGCAGGCGATCGGCCACCGGCTGGCCTTGAGCGGACCACAGGAGCTGAGAGGCGAGGCGCGGGAGCTGGGCGAGGCGGGCGGGCGCGGCTGCGGACCGCCGGATCAGCCGGGGCTCTGTCTCGGCGGGACACGGGCGGGACAGCTCTCCGGGGTGCGGGACTTGAGAGGAGCGCTGACCGGGCTGGGTGAGCTGCTGGGCGAGGTGGGCATCGCGCTGGTCGCGGTGGCCTGTGCCACGGACGAGGAAGGGCTGTACTGGCAGTGCATCGAGGCGATCGACGCCGCCGACGAGTCGAGCGACCGGGTGGGCGGGATGCTGCGCAGACTGAGCGCACGGGAGCGGGAAGGAGGCAGGCGGTTCGAGGGTGCAGGATAGATGTATGGATCTTCGAATCTTCACCGAGCCCCAGCAAGGGGCGACCTACGAGACCTTGCTGACCGTGGCCAAGGCCACCGAGGACCTCGGCTTCAATGCCTTTTTCCGGTCGGATCACTATCTGCGGATGGGATCCGGCGACGGGCTTCCGGGGCCGACGGACGCCTGGATCACCTTGGCCGGGCTGGCCAGGGAGACCGAGCGGATCCGGCTCGGCACGCTGATGACGGCCGCCACCTTCCGGCTGCCTGGCGTGCTGGCCATCCAGGTCGCACAGGTGGACCAGATGTCCGGCGGCCGGGTCGAACTGGGCCTGGGCGCCGGCTGGTTCGAGGAGGAGCACACGGCGTACGGCATTCCCTTCCCCAAGGAGAAGTTCGACCGGCTGGAGGAGCAGCTCGCCATTGTGACCGGGCTCTGGGCGACGGAGGCCGGTAAGACCTTTGACCACGACGGCACGTACTACCAGCTCAGCGACTCGCCCGCGCTGCCCAAGCCCGCGCAGGGCAAGGTGCCGATCCTGATCGGCGGGCACGGCGCCACGCGCACACCGCGGCTGACCGCGCGGTTCGCGGACGAGTTCAATATGCCGTTCGCCTCCATCGAGGACACGGAGCGGCAGTTCGGCCGGGTGCGGGACGCCGCGGAGGCCGCCGGCCGTCGGGCGGACGAGCTCGTCTACTCGAACGCGCTGGTGGTCTGTGTGGGCAAGGACGACGCGGAGGTGGCCAAGCGCGCGGCGGCCATCGGCCGTGAGGTGGACGAGCTGAAGGCGAACGGGCTCGCGGGCTCCCCCGCCGAGGTCGTCGACAAGATCGGCCGGTATGCGGCGGTCGGTGCCTCGCGGTTCTATCTCCAGGTCCTCGATCTGGACGATCTCGACCACCTGGAGCTGATCTCCGCACAGGTCCAGTCGCAGCTCGGCTGAGCCGGAGCAGCCGTGAAACCCGCCCGCACACTCGCCGCCACCCTCGCCGGTGAGACCGTCGTTCTCGACGGCGGTCTCTCCAACCAGCTCATGGCACAGGGCTGCGATCTCTCCGACGACCTCTGGTCCGCGCGGCTCCTCGCCGACGGTCCCGAGCAGATCGAGGCGGCCCACACGGCGTATGTGCGGGCGGGTGCGCGGGTGCTGATCACCTCCAGCTATCAGGCCACCTACGAAGGCTTCGCCCGGCGCGGTGTGACAAGGCGGGAGGCGGCCGGACTGCTGGCCGGAAGCGTGGAGCTGGCGCGCCGTGCGGGCGAGGCGGCGGAGCACGAGGTGTGGGTGGCCGCGTCGGTCGGTCCGTACGGAGCGATGCTCGCGGACGGCAGCGAGTACCGCGGGCGGTACGGACTGTCCGTACGGGAGCTGGAGCGTTTCCACCGGCCGAGGATCGAGGCCCTCGCGGCGGCCGGTCCCGATGTGCTGGCGCTGGAGACGGTGCCGGACACCGACGAGGCGGAGGCGCTGCTGCGGGCCGTCGAGGGCAGTGGAGTGCCGGTCTGGCTCTCGTACTCCATCGCGGGCGAGCGCACCCGGGCCGGGCAGCCGCTCACCGAGGCCTTCGCCCTGGCCGCCGGTGCCCGTCAGGTGATCGCGGTGGGGATCAACTGCTGTGAGCCGGTGGACGCCGACCGCGCCGTGGAGATCGCCGCCTCGGTGACGGGCAAACCGGTCGTCGTCTATCCCAACAGCGGCGAGGGCTGGGACGCGGAGAAACGGCACTGGCGCGGCGATGCCACCTTCGATCCGGCGCGGGTGGCGGCCTGGCGGTCGGCGGGAGCACGGCTGGTGGGCGGATGCTGCCGCGTCGGCCCGGCCGAGATCGCCCGGCTCGGCGCCGCGGTGGCCACCCTACGGGACACCTGAGCAGGGCACGCCTGACCCGAGCAGGACGAGCAGGACGAAAACCCCTGGTCGTGGCGGTCCTCCCGGGCAATACTCGGTCGGGTGTTCCTGACGATCAGTACGACCGGCACTCCGGAACGTCCCGCGACCGACCTCGGATTTCTGCTGCACAAGCATCCCGACCGGGCGCAGACGTTCTCCACGGCGCATGGCACCGCCCATGTGCTCTATCCCGAGGCGTCCGCCGAGCGCTGTACGGCCGCGCTGCTGCTGGAGATCGATCCCGTGGCGCTGGTACGGCGGAGCAAGGGCAAGGGCCGGGGCGGCGCGCCCGACGCGGCGCTCGCGCAGTATGTCAACGACCGTCCCTACGCGGCCTCCTCGCTCCTCGCGGTCGCGCTGAGCACGGTCTTCAAGAGCGCGCTGCGCGGAGTCTGCGCCGCGCTGCCCGAGCGCGCCGCACAGCCGCTGCCGCTGCGGATCGAGATTCCCGCCGTGCCCGCGCGCGGCGGCGCCGAGCTGGCCGGCAAGCTCTTCGGGCCGCTGGGCTGGACATCCGTGGAGGCACGTCCGGTGGCGCTGGACGAGCGGTTCCCGCAGTGGGGCGAATCGCGCTATGTCCAGCTCGTCCTGGACGGCGAGCTGCGGCTCGCCGACGCGCTGCGCCAGCTCTATGTCCTGCTGCCGGTGCTGGACGACGCCAAGCACTACTGGGTCGCGCCCGACGAGGTGGACAAGCTGCTGCGTGCGGGCGAGGGCTGGCTGGCCGAGCATCCCGAGCAGAAGCTGATCACCAGCCGCTATCTGGCCCGCCGCTGGAGTCTGACCAGGCAGGCCATGGAGCGCCTGGAACTGGTCCGGCTCGCCGAGGCCGACGACATCGGGGTAGAGGCGATCGACAACGCCGTGGAGGAGATCCCCGCCGACCTCGACGCCGACCTCACCGCCGACGCCGACGCCATGGACGGCGCGGCGAGCGCCGCCGTGACGAAGGAGCCCTCGCTCGCCGACCAGCGGCGCGAGGCGATCGTGACCGCTCTGCACGCCACGGGCGCGGGCACGGTGCTCGACCTGGGCTGCGGGCAGGGCCAGCTGGTCAAGGCGCTGCTGAAGGACGCGCGCTTCACCCGGATCGTCGGTGTGGATGTGTCGGTACGTGCCCTGGCCATCGCCGCGCGCCGGATCGGGCTGGACAGGATGGGCGAGCGCCAGGCCGCCCGTGTCACGCTGATACAGGGAGCGCTCACCTATACGGACAAGCGGCTCAAGGGATACGACGCCGCCGTGCTGAGCGAGGTCGTCGAACATGTCGACCTGCCGCGCCTGCCCGCCCTGGAGTACGCGGTGTTCGGCGCGGCACGGCCTCGTACGGTCATCGTGACCACGCCCAATGTCGAGTACAACGTCCGCTGGGAGACCTTGCCCGCCGGGCACACGCGCCATGGCGACCACCGCTTCGAGTGGACCCGCGAGGAGTTCCGCGACTGGGCCGGCGCGGTCGCCCGGCGCCACGGCTACGACGTCACGTATGTCCCGATAGGTCCGGATGATCCGGAGGTGGGACCGCCCACACAGATGGCCGTCTTCAGCAGCCATCAGGAGAGCGGCCATCAGGAAAGCCGCCCCGAGGAGAGCCACCACCAGGAAGGAAAGGCCGCATGAGCGACATGAACGACACCGTCACGAGCGGCGCCGCCGACTCCGTCCCGCGCGCCCTCCCGGTGCCCGACCTTTCCCTCGTCGTACTGATCGGCGCCACCGGCTCCGGCAAGTCCACCTTCGCCAGGAGCCACTTCAAGCCCACCGAGATCGTCTCCTCGGACTTCTGCCGTGGACTGGTCGCCGACGACGAGAACGACCAGAGCGCGAGCCGCGACGCCTTCGACGTACTGCACTACATCGTCGGCAAGCGGCTCGCGGCCGGCCGGCTCACCGTCGTGGACGCGACCAATGTGCAGCCCGAGAGCCGTAAGCAGCTCGTACGGATCGCGCGCGAGCACGATGTGCTGCCCGTCGCGGTCGTCCTCGATCTGCCGGAAGAGGTCTGCGCGGCGCGTAACGCCGGCCGTCCCGACCGCGCCGGTATGCCGCGCCATGTCATCAAACGCCACCGCGGCGAACTGCGCCGTTCGCTGCGCGGTCTGGAACGCGAGGGCTTCCGCAAGGTGCATGTCCTGCGCGGTGAGCGGGAAGTGGCCGCCGCCGAGGTCGTGCTCGAACGCCGCTACAACGACCTCACGCATCTCACCGGCCCCTTCGACATCATCGGGGACGTCCACGGCTGCCGCTCCGAGCTGGAGACGCTGCTCGGCAGGCTGGGCTACAAGGGCGGCGCTCATCCCGAGGGCCGTACGGCCGTCTTCGTCGGCGACCTGGTCGACCGAGGCCCGGACAGCCCGGGTGTGCTGCGTCTGGTGATGGACATGGTCGCGTCCGGCGGCGCCCTGTGCGTACCGGGCAACCACGAGAACAAGCTCGGCCGCTGGCTCAAGGGAAGGAAGGTCCAGCACACACACGGACTTGCCGAGACCGTCGAGCAGTTCGAGAAGGAGGACGACGCGTTCCGCGCCCGGGTGCGGGAGTTCATCGACGGTCTGGTCAGCCATTACGTGCTCGACGGCGGCAGGCTGGTCGTCTGTCACGCCGGTCTGCCCGAGAAGTACCACGGCCGCACCTCGGGCCGTGTCCGCTCGCACGCCCTGTACGGCGAGACCACGGGCGAGACCGACGAGTTCGGGCTGCCCGTGCGCTATCCCTGGGCCGAGGACTACCGAGGCCGGGCGGCTGTGGTGTACGGCCACACCCCCGTACCGAACACCTCATGGATCAACAACACCATCTGTCTGGACACCGGTGCGGTCTTCGGCGGCAAGATGACCGCGCTGCGCTGGCCGGAGCGCGAGCTGGTCGACGTACCGGCCGAGCGCGTCTGGTACGAGCCGGCGAGGCCGCTGACCACCGAGGCGCCCGGCGGCCGGGAGGGCCGGCCGCTGGACCTCGCCGATGTGCAGGGCAAGCGGATCGTGGAGACCCGCCACATGGGCAGGCTCGCGGTGCGCGAGGAGAACGCGGCTGCGGCGCTGGAGGTCATGAGCCGCTTCGCGGTCGATCCCCGGCTGCTGGCCTATCTCCCGCCCACCATGGCACCCACCGCGACCGCCGGCGCCGAGGCCCGCGACGCGACCGCCGCCACCGGAGGCCACTACCTGGAGCACCCGGCCGAGGCGTTCGCCCAGTACCGCTCGGACGGTGTCGCGCGCGTCGTGTGCGAGGAGAAGCACATGGGCTCGCGCGCGGTGGCGCTGGTCTGCCGGGACGAGACGGCGGCGCGCGAGCGCTTCGGTGTGAACGGACCGACCGGCGCCCTGCACACCCGTACCGGCAGGCCCTTCTTCGACGACCTCGCGGTCACCGAGGAGATACTGGAGCGGCTGCGCACGGCCGTCACCGCCGCCGGGCTGTGGCAGGAACTCGACACGGACTGGCTGCTGCTGGACGCCGAGCTGATGCCCTGGTCGCTCAAGGCCACCGGTCTGCTGCGCACGCAGTACGCGGCGGTCGGCGCCGCCGCGGGCGCCGCCTTCCCGGCGGTGAACCGGGCACTCGAAGCCGCCGTGTCCCGGGGCGTGGAGGCCGGCCCGCTGCTGGCGACGCAGCGCGACCGCGCCACCGACGCGGCGGCGTTCACCGAGGCGTACCGGCGCTACTGCTGGCCCACGGACGGACTGGACGGAGTGCGTCTCGCGCCGTTCCAGCTCCTCGCCGTCCAGGGCCGCAGCCTCGCCGGAGTCCCGCACGACCAGCAGCTCGCCTGGCTGGACCTGCTGGTCGAGCACGATCCGACCGGGCTGCTCCAGGTCACCCGGCGGCTCATTGTCGACACGGGCGACGAGGCATCGGTCCGCAGCGGGACCGACTGGTGGCTGGAGATGACGGAGCGCGGCGGCGAGGGCATGGTCGTCAAGCCGCTCGCGGCGCTGGTACGGGACGAGAAGGGACGGCTCGTACAGCCGGGCATCAAGGTGCGCGGCCGTGAGTATCTGCGGATCATCTACGGGCCCGAGTACACCCGCCCGGAGAATCTCCAGCGGCTGCGCAACCGATTCCTCGGCCACAAGCGGTCGTTGGCGCTGCGGGAGTACGCCCTCGGTCTGGAGGCCCTGGACCGGCTGGCGGACGGCGAGCCGCTGTGGCGGATCCATGAGGCGGTCTTCGC
>NZ_FMDK01000713.1 GCF_900091995.1 Streptomyces sp. MnatMP-M17 | reverse complement strand
TTGGTTAGAGCAGCTGACTCTTAATCAGCGGGTCCGGGGTTCGAGTCCCTGGCGGCGCACCGACGGAAGAGGCCCTTCGCGAGAGCGAAGGGCCTCTTCGTTTTCCGCTCAGTGTTCCGCTCATGAGCGTGGCGTTTCACGAGTGCGGCGTGATCTTGACCGTCCAGGCGCCTCCGGCCGTACGGTCCGCCACCTCCACCTTCGTCCGCTCTCCCGGCACCGTGAACGTCTCGCCGACACCCAGCGGCGCGTCCGCGAGCGGCGGATACACCGACTGGTCCCAGCAGGCCTGGCTGTGCGGATGGGTGTCCACCACCTCGACCGGGCCGCCGCCCGACGCCGTACCGCCGCGCACCCGGTAGATCAGCACGCCCTCGGTGCAGGTGTGGAGATCGTTGCCGGTCGCCGTGCGCGCCTCGATGACCAGGGCGGAGTTGTCACCGGTCCTGACGACCGCCAGCCTCGTCCCCGTACTCCCGGCCACCGACGGCGCGGCGGCGATCGGCTCCAGGCTGAGCAGACTCGTACCCGTCGATCCGACACACCGCACCTGGCTCCGGTCCAGCCAGCCGAGCTTCCACTTGTGCCAGCCGAAAAGATCCGGCGACATCCCGAACTGGCTGCCCATCACATCCCAGTCGCCGACATAGGTGTCCCAGTCGCCCTTGCCGTCCACGGGCCGGTGGTAGAGATCCGGCAGATCGAAGACATGCCCGGTCTCGTGGGCCAGCACATTGCGGTCCGGAGGATGGCGCTCGAAGACGGTGACGATGCGCTTGATCTCCGTACCGTCCGCCTTCATCGGCTGCTCGAAGTTGACCACCTTCGTGGCGTCGGAGTCGACACCGGGGGCCTCCGGGTCGGCGACCAGATAGACGACGTCGTAGCGCGAGAAGTCGACCAGCGGATCGGCGGTGGCCAGCGCGTCCCGCAGATAGGCCGTGCGCCGGGCCGGCTCCCAGTCGCGGCGCATCCCGTACGCGGTGGAGGCGTGCGGCATCCGCGCCCACTGGAGCTTCGGATGGGCCCGCAGCCGGAACTTGCCGTACGAGGCCTGCTCGTAGAAGCGGCTGGTGGCCGGGAAGTGATCGGCCGCCAGCTCCGCCGGATCGGGCAGCTTCTTGGAGTCCGGGAAGGAGAGAAAGACCATGACCGCGTCGAGCGGACGGTCCGGGCGCGGATAGGAGCCGTTCCAGGTGTCGAGACCGAGGGAGTGATGGGCGGAGGTCCGCGTCAGCGCGCAGGGCCCTTCGGCGACCGCGTCCGCCGCGGGCCCGGTGACCAGTGCCATGGCGGCGAGCGCCATCAGTGAGATGAAGCCGGCCGCGGTACTGCGCAGGCGGGGCCGGTCCACTCCCGCCGATGGCTGCGGACGCTCCACATCGACCTCCGGCTCCGGTTAGGGGATACCTCACCCACACTGTGCCGTTTTATGGTGATACGCCCTGTTCCGCTGCCCCACACGGGTGAGGAGTGTCACGCGTTCTGTCCGACACCCCGACGGGTCACGGAAAGTCACAGGTCCTCACGGCGGGACCGACCGGGCCACAGGCAGGCAGAAACGATCGCCCGAGGGCGGACCGCCGGCGCCTGACGCTCGCGTTCCGTCCACCGGAGCTGGAACGGCCACCCGGCCGCCCTCTATGATCGGCACACTTTCCCTGGCCGGCCGTCCCGACCACTCGGTACGACTTGTACGACACGACTGCACCGCGGGAGCGAGCCGTGAGCGGAACCTCCGAAGGGCCGCAAGGGCCGCACCGGCAGCGCCATGCGGCGGTCGCCGCGCACGGCGGCGACGGGCCTCCGGCCGGTGAGACGGTCCATGAACCGGCCAAGGATTCGATCACGGAGCGTCATCCCATCGGCAGAGTCAGCGACACCGCCGTGGACGGACGCGACTACCGCGCCGCGTTCCACGCCGCCCAGCTCGCCATGGCCGTCCTCGACAATGAGGGCACCGTCATCAGCGCCAACGACGCGCTCGCCGCCCTCCTCGGCACCCAGCGCGCCGCGCTCTTCGACCAGTCCGCCGCCGATCTCGTCGATCTCGCCTCGGACGGCCGCACCTGGCACGCCTATCGCGCGGTGCTGGACAGCCGCCGCGCCCACTTCCGCTGCACGCGCCGGCTCAAGCACTCCGACGGACGGACGCTCTGGGCCGAAGTCACCGTCGCGCCCGTACCGGAGAGCAGCACCGCGCTGCTCTCGATCGCGGACATCAGCGACCGGCGCGAGCTCCAGGCGCGGCTGCGACATCTCCAGATGCACGATCCGGTGACGCGGCTGCCCAACCGCACGCTGTTCTTCGAACGGCTCGCCTCGGCGCTGGAGACCTCGGCGGCGGCCGGCTACGGCGGCGGGACGAGCGGGACGCACGACGCCGGAGCCTATGCCCGGGGCCCGTACGGCGATGCCAGGGGCGATGGCAGAACAGGGCGGATCGGTCTGTGCTACCTCGATCTCGACGGCTTCAAGGCCGTCAACGACACGCTCGGCCATCGCACCGGCGACCGGCTGCTCGCCGCCGTCGCCACGCGCCTCACCGAATGCGCCGACCAGGACGGATACACGCGCAGCGGCGGTCACTTGGTCGCCCGGCTCGGCGGTGACGAGTTCGCGATCCTGGTCGAGGACTCCATCGGCACGGAACAGCTCGCCGATCTCGCCCGCTCCGTACTCACCGCGCTCCAGCGCCCTTTCGATCTGGCTGGGCAGCGGCTCTCGGTCTCGGCCTCGATCGGCGTCGTGGAACGGGCCGCCGAGGGCACCACGCCGACCGGTCTGATGCAGGCCGCCGACACCACGCTGTACTGGGCGAAGGCCGACGGCAAGGCACGCTGGACTCTCTTCGACCCGGAGCGCAACGCCCACCGGATGACAAGGCAGGCTCTGACCTCGCGGCTGCGTCCCGCGGTCGAGCGCGAGGAGTTCGTGCTCCAGTACCAGCCGCTGGTCGGGATGGCCGACGGAGTGGTGCGCGGCGTGGAGGCGCTGGTGCGCTGGAACCATCCGCAATTCGGGACGCTCGCGCCGAATCGGTTCATCGGAATCGCCGAGGAGGACGGCTCGATCGTGCAGCTCGGCCGGTGGGTGCTGCGCACGGCCTGCCGCCAGGCCAGACAGTGGCAGCTCGGCCATCCGCACGCCCGGCCGCTCTTCGTCAGCGTCAATGTCGCCGTACGCCAGGTCTGGGACTCGGATCTGGTCGCGGACGTGGCCGAGATCCTGGCGGAGACCGGACTCGCGCCGCATCTGCTGCAACTGGAGCTGACGGAGTCCGCGGTGATGGGCTCGGCGGGCCGGCCGCTCCAGGCCCTCCAGGCGCTGAGCGACATGGGCGTACGGATCGCCATCGACGACTTCGGGACCGGCTACTCGAATCTCGCATATCTGAGCAGGCTGCCGGTCTCGGTGCTCAAACTGGACGGCTCGTTCGTCCGTGGCTTCCGGTACGACGAGGGCGTCCATCCGAATCCGGCCGACGAGACGATTGTCGAGGCGCTGGTCCAGCTCGCCCACCGGCTGGGGCTGACGGTGACCGCGGAGTGCGTGGAGACCTCGGGCCAGGCTGCCCGTCTCCAGCGGATCGGCTGTGACACGGGCCAGGGCTGGCTCTTCTCCCGCCCGGTGGCACCGGAACGGATCGCGGAGATGATCGCGGCGGGCGCGGGCGCGCAGAAGGCCTGATCCGGCCGGAGGTCCGACCGGCGGGCGCGGTCTGCTCCTCTCCCGAGAGTGTGACTCTCGTCTCAGACGGGCAGGGCGTAGGCGTCCGCGATGAGTTCGTAGCTGCGCAGCCGCGCCTCGCCGCCATGGGCATTGGCGGTGATCATCAACTCGTCGGCGCCGGTGCGCTTCTGGAGGTCGTTGAGACCGTCCCGTACCGCGTCCGGCGTGCCATGGACGATATTGGTGAGCCAGGTGTTCACGAACTCCTGCTCCAACGAGCTGAACCGGTACGCCTCGGCCTCCTCCGGCGTCGGCACGAGCCCCGGACGGCCGGTGCGCAGCCGGACCATCGAGAGGGCACCGGTGAGCACCTGGCGGCGGGCCTCGCGCTCGTCGTCACAGGCCATCGCCGCGACACCGATCAGGGCGTACGGAGCGTCCAGCACCTCGGAGGGACGGAAGCTCTCACGGTAGAGATCGAGCGCGGGGATCGTGTTCTGCGCCGAGAAGTGATGGGCGAAGGCGAAGGGCAGTCCCAGCACACCGGCCAGCCGCGCGCTGAAGCCGGACGAGCCGAGCAGCCAGATCGGCGGCCGGGCGGGGGGGCCCTGGACCGGTCCG
>NZ_FMDK01000707.1 GCF_900091995.1 Streptomyces sp. MnatMP-M17 | reverse complement strand
TCCGCGCGGCCGACTGACTCGGGCCGCTCAAGTCGCGGCCGTTGCAGGTCCTGTACCTGTCCATGGTCTGCTACGGCATCCCGATCGGCGCGCTGACCCCGCTCGCCCTGGCCGCCGCCACGGAGCATCACCTGCCGGTACTGTCCGGGGCGCTGCCCGCCGCCCTGTCCGTCGGTGCCGTGCTCGGCGGACTCCTGTACGGGGCGCGTTCGTGGCCCGGCACGACAGCGGACCACCTGCTGGTCCTCGCCGCGGCGAGTACGGCCGGCTGGAGTGTGTACGCGCTCGCCAGCAGCCCCGTCGTGCTCCTGTTCACCACCCTCATCCCCGGCCTGGTGATGGCCCCGCTGCTCGCGGCCGCCTTCGTGGCGACCAGCGCCCTGGCCCCTCGGGCTCTGATCACCGAAGCGCACGCTCTCCTCGTCGCCGCCCTCGACCTCGGATGCGCGGCGGGCACCGCGAGCGCGGCGGTCCTGCACGAAGTCCTCCTGCCGACCGCGGCCGCCGCCGCAGCCCTCACACTCGCCGCCGCCCGACACCACCCAGCGCTGACCGCCCCACCAAAGGAGTCCCACTCGTGAGCCCGTTCCGCCTCACCCGCACCCTGAACGACGACAGCCTGGCCGCGTTGCGCCACGACGTCCTCCACGGCCTTGGCGGCACAGCGAAGACCCTGCCGCCCAAGTGGCTCTATGACGCCCGCGGCAGTGAGCTCTTCGAGATGATCACGCGCCCGCCCGAGTACTACCCGACCCGCGACGAGCGCGAGTTGCTGCGCACGCACGCCCCCGCCATCGGAGCGGAAGCCGGCGCGCGAACCCTCATCGAGCTGGGCTCCGGGTCATCCGAGAAGACCCAGCACCTCCTCGACGCCCTTCCCGCCCTGCACACCTACGTGCCCGTCGACGTGAGCTGCAGCGCCCTCGAGCAGGCGGGACGGGCCCTCGCCCGCGAGCGGCCACGGCTTGCCGTGCACGCGCTCGTCGCCGACTTCACCTGGGCCCTCGATCTGCCCGACACCCCCGGTCCCCGCCTGCTCGTGTTCCTGGGCGGCACCATCGGCAACCTCACGCCGGCCGAGCGGGCCGAGTTCCTCACCTCCGTGCGGTCCCTGCTCGGCCCGGGCGACGCGTTCCTGCTCGGCATGGACCTGGTCAAGGACGCGTCGGTGCTGGTCGCCGCGTACGACGACGCCGCCGGCGTGACGGCCGAGTTCAACAAGAACGTGCTGGCGGTCCTCAACCGCGAGCTCGGCGCCGACTTCGTCCCGGACGCGTTCGCCCACGTCGCACGATGGAACCCCGCGGACGAGTGGATCGAGATGCGGCTCCGATCGCTCACCCGGCAGACCGTGAAGATCCCCTCCCTCGGCCTCGCCGTCGACTTCGCCGACGGCGAGGAGCTGCGCACGGAGGTTTGCGCCAAGTTCCGGCGCCCCGGCATTGCCCGCGAACTCCAGCAGGCCGGACTCCAGATGGACCGGTGGTGGACCACGAACACCAGCAGCTACGGCATCGCGCTCGCCCGCCCACTGCCCTGACGCGCCGTACGCCACCGACCGCGGCACCCCGAGTCGCGCTCGCGACGGCGGCGTGGGCCAGGAGCCGGCCGGGCCGCCGGAATCGCCGAACTCTGTCCACAGGCAGCCCGACCCAAGATCGAACTACCTGCAGGAACTTCGCCTCTGCGCGGCACGAGCGCACAGGCGGTCCTGCTGTTCAGTCACAGGAGGCTGATCTCTTCCATGCGTAGAACCCGTACGCGCGTCCTGCGCCGTGTCGCGGCGACGGTCGCCATGCTGGCCGCGTCCTCGGCGCTGGCCGCTCCCGCGGCGCTGGCCGCGGACGCGGACTCCGCGCCGAAGCCGGGCGCCAGCGCCCCGGACGAGGCGTCCCTCGCCCTGACCGCGAAGGTCTCGGCCACTGCTGGCGCGGAGGTCTCCGCCTCAGCGGGGGCGCAGGCACCGGCCGATGCGAGCGACGGTCCGAGCGCGGACCCGACGACCGATCCGACCGATCCCGGTGAGCCGGGCACGGACCCGACCACACCGCCGACCACCGACCCCACCGACCCGGGCACCGACCCCACGGACCCGCCGACCACCGATCCGACCGATCCGCCGACCACGGACCCCACGGACCCGCCGACGACGGACCCCACCGATCCGCCGACGACCGATCCGACCGATCCGCCGACCACGGACCCGACCGACCCGGGTACGGATCCCTCCGACCCGCCGACCACCGACCCGACCCAGCCGGGAGGCGGGGAGCCGAGCCCGGGGCCCAACCACGACGGCTCCAACAAGCCGGGCCAGCAGGGTGGTTCGGGCAAGGGCGGCTCGACGGCCCACGGCACTCCCGCCTCGGACCAGCAGCTGAGCGCCGACACGATCACTCCCGCCGGAAGCCTCGCGCACACCGGCGCTGAAGGAGACACCCAGCTCGCCATGGCCGCCGGCGGACTCATCGCCGTCGGTATGGCGGCCGTGGGCGCCGTCGGTTACGGCAAGCGCCGCGCCAG
>NZ_FMDK01000756.1 GCF_900091995.1 Streptomyces sp. MnatMP-M17 | reverse complement strand
ACCGTACGGCTGCGGCGCCTGCGGCCTCGGCGCGCCGAGGAGCGGAGCCTTCAGCGGCGGTACGAGCGGAGTGGCGACGGCCGCGCCGGCGAGGACCAGGGCGCCGACGAAGCCCAGGATCAGACCGCTGCCCGCGCTGATGCCGTCCAGACCGATCAGCGACCAGAGCGCCGTCCACGCCGCGAAGATCGCCAGCGCGACACCGAACTGCCCGAGGTCGAGCCCCGCGATCTTGCGCGGCTGCGGCAGCGCGCGGGAGGTGACGATCAGTGCCGCGGCGATGACCCCGGCCAGGTGGATGCTCATCACGGTGCCCAGTGAGTCCCAGGCGTTCGGAGCATTGCTCGATCCGAACACGCTGGACTCGTACAGATTGAGGAACGAGGCGATGAACAGCAACACCGCTGCTCCGATCACCACGCCGTCGCCTCGAGTGAGGGAGCGGATGTTCACGTGAAAAGTCCTTCGTTGTCGTCTCGTCGGGGCGGTCGACGCGGTCGCCGATTGCGGCGGTGCGCAGTGCGAAGCTCGGGGGCGGCTCCCTATCGTACGGATGAATGTATCGTCTGCCCGATCGGGTCGTCTGCCCGGTATCAGGCGCGGTAGCAGGCCTGTTACCGGGCCCGGTGGCAAGCTGTTACGCGGGCCACGATCAGGGCAATCCAGGTCACCTGGTGAGAAATCCCATGATTCCATCCGCCATTCCCTGTGCCGCGCTCTGCCGCCAATCCGCATCGGTGAGCAGGGCGGCGTCGTGTGAATCGCGCATATTGCCGCATTCGATGAAGACTTTGGGCACCTGCGACAGATTCAGTCCGCCGAGGTCCTTCCGTACGTCCAGCCCGGTACCTCCGCCCAGGTAGTTGGCGGGTGCGCTGCCGGTCTCCCGGACGAAATTGCCGACGATGTGCTCGCCGAGCCGGCGCGAAGGACCGACGATCGCCGTGGTGTCCGCGGCTCCGTCCTTCACCGAAGCGGGAAGAATGACATGAAATCCACGGTTTCCCGGCGCCGAACCGTCGGCGTGCACGGAGATCACGGCATCGGCCTTCGCCTTGTTGCCGATTCGGGCCCGCTCATCCACGCACGGGCCGTACGGGCGGTCGTTGTCGTGGGTGAGGACGACCGTGGCGCCGAGTTCCCGCAGCAGAGAGCGCAGCCGGTGGGAGACGTCCAGCGTGAATGCGGCCTCGGCGTAACCGGCGTTGGTGGCGGTGCCGGTGGTGTCGCATTCCTTGCTGGTCGTTCCGATATCCACCGGTTTATTGATCTCGGTGGTGTGATCACGGTTATGCGGATTGTGCCCGGGATCGATCACGACGACCTTTCCCGCGAGCGGACCGTTCAGTCCGTCCGGCGCGCTGCTCTCCGAGCCGGATGGCGTCGGCGCGGTGGATCGCGTCGGAGAAGCAGTGGTGGACGCGTCAGAGGACGCCGTGGGAGAGGAGCCGGAGGTGGCGCCGGCCGCCGCCGCGGCGGGGGGG
>NZ_FMDK01001260.1 GCF_900091995.1 Streptomyces sp. MnatMP-M17 | reverse complement strand
GCGGCCCGCGCGGCCGGTGTCCGCAGCGTCACCTCGATCGCGGGCAGCCCGCCCGCGACCAGCGCACGGGCGAGAGGTACGGCGTCGGCGGCATCGTCGATGACGACGACAGGGATGACGGGCGCGAGGCCGAGCACGGAGGTCATGGCGTCATCCTGCCGTGCATAGGTCATTCTGTGCAACGACCGTTGCACAACATGCAACAGATCGTCCGGAGCTTCGCCGCTGTCAGTGAATCTCCGTGACCACCACATCCAGGGCCCATGGCCGGCCGGCCCGCGCCGGAGCCGTCGCCTCCACGACATGGCCGAGCTGGCGGAGCGTCTCCACCAGCGCCGCTGGGTTCTTCGGCCGGGCGCCCGCGGTGAGCAGATCCCGTACGAGCCGGCCCTTGGTCGCCTTGTTGAAGTGGCTGACCACCGACCGCTTCTCCACTCCGGTCACCGGATCGGTCTGCGCGTGCAGCACCCGTACCCGCGCGGTACGGCCCGCCAGTTCGCCCTTCGGCTGCCAGGCCGCCGCGTACGCGGAGGAGCGCAGATCCAGTACGGTCCCGCCGTCGGCCACCTCCGGCAGTACGGATTCCATCGGCGCGCGCCAGTACGCGCCCAGCGCGCCGAGTCCCGGCAGTTTGACTCCCATCGAGCAGCGGTAGGGAGGGATACGGTCGCCCACCCGTACCGCGCCCCAGAGCCCCGAGAAGACCAGCAGCGACTTTCCGGCCCTGCGGCGCGCGGCGGTGTCGAGCGTGGCGAGGTCCAGCGCGTCGTACAGCACGCCGGTGTAGATCTCGCCGGCCGGACGGGCGCCGGCGGTCCGCAGCACCGCGTTCTTGGCGATCTCGCCGCGCAGCCCTTCGCTCAGACCGAGCACCTCACGCGCCTTCCCCTCGTCGGCCGCGCACAGCTCGACAAGCCCGTCCAGCACGGCGTCCCGGGCCTCGGTGAGTCCCGGCAGCGACAGGGACTCCAGCTTCAGCGGAGCCCCGCGCCCGGAAGCGGACTTGCCTTCCGACGGCGGCAACAGGACGAGCACGTGACTTCTCCTCGGTCGGGGGTGCGGGGGGGGGG
>NZ_FMDK01000704.1 GCF_900091995.1 Streptomyces sp. MnatMP-M17 | reverse complement strand
TTGGTTAGAGCAGCTGACTCTTAATCAGCGGGTCCGGGGTTCGAGTCCCTGGCGGCGCACAGACAGGGCAGGGCCCCTCGCGGAAGCGAGGGGCCCTGCTGTCGTAAGGCTGACGGTCCTGCGGCCTCAGTCTGCCGACAGGCCTCAGGCCACCGGCAGACTTCAGGCGACCGAGCGCGAGCCGTCCACCATGGGGCTCACACCGAAGATGTCGACCGCGTGGTAGTACGTCCACGCCAGGGCGTCGCAGGACGCCTTCGTCGCACCCGAGTACTTCGCGCACACACGCTTGAGGTCCGCGTAGAAGGCGGAGTCGATCCGGGCCTTGTTCGCACTGAACGTACCCGCCGCCTTGTAGTTGCGGTAACCGAAGTCATGGCGCACACAGGCGTTCTGGAAAGGAAAGCCGAAGGGATTGTCCGGCGAGGACGAGCAGTAGTCCGTGGACCAGTCGAAGCCGTAGGCCGACCAGGCACCCTGGTTGCCCCGGGCCGCGAAGAAGGAGTTGTAGCTGCTGGCGGACTCCTGGGTCCAGCTGCTGAGGACCTGCGGCTTGTCCGCGGGAGCGGCGGTGGCCGAGGTGGCCGTGAACAGGGAAGCGGCGAGGGCGAGTACGGCCGAGGCGAGCGGAAGAGCCAGACGTCTGCGCATGACGGAACAACCTCCGGACGGGTATGGGGGGAACGCTCCCTGCCTTGGTCGGCATGGAGCGCCGTAAGCGTGAAGGGCACGGCTGTCGCACGGGTCTACGCGCGATGACCGCCGCGGGAATGGTCCCCCAAATCCCGGCGGAGGCAAACCCCTTTCACACCGAACTCGCCTCTGAGTGCTTCCAGTTGACGGTTCCGTCCCCAGTTGCCCGGTTCCCGGCCGGCCCCCACCGGGACACCGGGCGCGCGCCAGGCCGTACGGGCCTACAGGCGTACGGGCGCGTCGGAGCGTGTGCCTCGGGAGGCGCGGTCCGCACGGCGGCGGACCGCACGGCGCCGCGCCTCCCGAGGTTCTTACGATCTCTTACGACCGGTCCGGCTACTGGCTACTGACCACGCGTCAGAGCCGTCAGAGCCGTCGGAGCTGTCAGAACTGTCAGAACTGGACGTCGGAGCAGGCGTAGAACGCGTTGCCCGTGTCGGCGATGGTCCACACCGCCAGGATGATGTGCCGGCCCGACCTCGACGGCAGATTGCCCGAGTGCGAGAGCGTCGCGGGCGGCTGCTGGTTGTTGTACGGCACCGTCAGGAACGGCTGGGTGTCCAGGGCCGCGCGGGTGAGCGGCGCGGACGAGTTCCATCCGTTCTTGGTGATGTAGTACTTGAAGTCGGTCGTGGCGTGCCGGGCGGTGAACTGCCAGCGGAAGTTGTAGCTCTGGCCGCCCGAGACCTTGGTGGTCGGCCAGGCGCCGCCGCGCGGGTCGTCGAGCTGCGCGAACTGGCCGAGGCCGCCCGAGCAGAGCTTGCCGTCGGCGGGACCGCCGGCCGGGAAGCCCTTGGGCCCCTCGACACTCTGCGGCTCCCACTGGATGTTGCCGCAGTTCGTCACCGTGCCGTTGGCACAGAGCTTCTGACGGCTGATGGGTGAGTCGGTGTAGCCATGGCTACTTGCGCTGCTGGTGGCGAGCAGGGACACGCCCGCCACGGCGAGGCCAACCACGGCCGCGCCTATCTTCTTTCGCATGCTTCGCTCCAGAGAACGTGGGGAGTTCGGTGAGCCGTACTGCACGCGTGCAGGGGAGAAACAGTCTGCGGTCTAGACCAAGCTCTAGAGTATTAACGGAACTTGACCGTGTCCATAACAAGTACGAGCCAGGTCCAGACCAATTACAGCCTCTCGCCGATGCCCTGCCGCCCGGTGTAGAAGGCCACGGTGAGGTCCTTCACCAGCACCTTGCGCTCGTAATCGTCCAGTTCGACCAGCCCGCGCGAGGTCAGACGGCGCACCGTGTCGTCCACCGCGTCCACCACCGAGGTGAGCACACTGTCCCGGTGCCTGGCGTCGAGCGCCGCGATCCGGCTCCGCTGCATCGCAGCTGCGATTTCCGGCGCGTACTCGATCCCTGTCGGCTGCGCGGAGAAGACGTCGACGCCGACGGGCCGGCACTCGGCCGAGAGCATACGGGTGAGCGCGTCACCGACGGCCTCCGCGTTGCGCAGGGTCGGCGCCTCGTCGTGGAACGCGTCGGCGGGCAGCTGGGAGAGCACCCGCGCCATCGCCGCCTCCACCTGCTCACGCAGATACTCCTCGTGGTCCCGGACGCCGAGGGCCGCGCGCACGGTGTCCCTGACCCGCCAGACGACCAGGACGACGACCCGCAGCGCGGTGCCGTTCGAGTCGACCGCGGGCATCGGCTCGCTGCGCCAGTGCCGCAGCCGTACGTCCACCTTGCGGCGCACCAGCAGCGGGCTCACCCAGAGCAGTCCCGTACGGCGCACACTGCCGCGGTAGTCGCCGAAGAGCGTCAGCACCCAGGCCTGGCCGACCTGGCCGCGGCCGAGTCCGCCGAAGGCGAAGACCACGACGGTCCCGCCGAACGCGAGCAGGGCCCACTGGCCGAGCCCGATGCCTCGGTCCGGTTCGGGCCGCAGCCCGAGCAGTCGCGCCACCGCGTCCGGCACGGCGCCGGCCCACCACAGCAGCGCCGCGCACGCGGTCAGCGTCAGTAGCCCGACGAGCGAGGCGACCCAACCGGGCAGTACGGGCCCGGGCCGCTCGGCGAGCCGTGGATCGACGGGCGGCGCG
>NZ_FMDK01000702.1 GCF_900091995.1 Streptomyces sp. MnatMP-M17 | reverse complement strand
GGCAGGCGCTGGAGGACGGCACCACCGTTCTCCAGCGGTTCGGCTACAGCGACGACGACGCCTTCGCCGTGGGGCTGACCTGCGGTGGAGTCATCGACATCCTGGTGACGCCGGTACGGGCGGACACGGCGGTACGGGCGGACACGGCCGGACAGCACGCCGACGCGGTGTTCGCGACCGCGCTGACCGCCGCCACACACGGCGAGGCGGCGGCGCTCGCGCGGATCGCCGAGGGCCCGGCGGAACTGCGTGGCCGCGCCCTGCTCGTACGGCCCGGCGGATCGTATGAGGGCAGCCTCGGCGGACATCCGGAGCTGGACCGTACGGCGGCGGAGGAGGCCCATGCCATGCTGGACGCGGGCCGTACGGGCACGGTCGTCATCGGCGAGCAGGGATCGCGGTGCGGACAGCCGTTGACGCTGCTCGTCGAATCGAACGTGCCGGCCCCGCGCATGATCGTCTTCGGGGCGATCGACTTCGCCTCGGCGCTCGTCAGCGTCGGCAAGTTCCTCGGCTACCACGTGACGGTGTGCGACGCGCGGCCCGTCTTCGCCACCCGGGCCCGCTTCCCGGACGCCGACGAGATCGTCGTGGACTGGCCGCACCGCTATCTGGCGTCGACCGGGACCGACGGCCGTACGGTGCTCTGCGTACTGACCCATGACGCCAAGTTCGATGTGCCGCTGCTGGAGTCGGCCCTGCGGCTGCCGGTGGCCTTCGTCGGCGCGATGGGCTCGCGGCGGACGCACGAGGACCGCAACAGGCGGCTGCGCGAGGCCGGTGTCACCGAACGGGAGCTGGCCCGGCTGCACTCGCCGATCGGGCTCGACCTCGGTGCGCGTACACCCGAGGAGACGGCGCTCTCGATCGCCGCGGAGATCGTCGCGGTGCGCAGAGGCGGCAGCGGCGTCCCGCTGAAGGGCGCGCACACGCCGATCCACCGGGTCGATTCCGTGGCCTGAGCCTCCGTGGCCTGAGCCGGGACGCGCGGCCCGGCCGGCCAGACCAGCCCGACCGGTCACCCCGAGGCGCGGCGCACCAGTTCCGTCCGCAGCACCACATGCTGCCAGGCCGACGAGGCATCGCTGATCGACTCCAGCAGCACGCGCGCCATGGTCCGTCCCATCTCCTCCACGGGCTGCCGCACCGAGGTGAGCTGAGGATCCGTGTGGCGCGCGATGGGCGAGTCGTCGAAGCCCACCACGGCCACATCCTCGGGGATCCTCCGGCCCGCCGCCCGCAGTGTGTGCAGGGCGCCCACCGCCATCACATCGGAGGCGGCGAACACCGCGTCGAGCCCGGGATGGAGGGCCAGCAGCTCGGCCATCGCACGGCGCCCGCTCTCCTCCGTGAAGTCACCATGGGCGATCCAGGAGGGCTGCGGGCCGCCGGGTGTGTTCCGTACGGCCTCCTCGTAGCCGCGCAGCCGGCACTGCGCCACATACATGTCCAGCGGTCCTGTGATGGTGGCGATCCCGCGCCGTCCCGACGCCGACAGATGGCGTACGGCCGCACGTGCGCCGCCCACATTGTCGGAGTCGACATAGGACACGGACTCGTCACCGGATCTGCGACCGCTGAGGACGGTGGGCATCTCCATCGCGGCGAGCAGATCGGGCAGTGTGTCGCTGTCATGGAGGGAGACGAGCAGGACTCCGTCGATACGGCGGGCGCGTGCGTACTGGAGGAAGCGCTGTCGCTCCTTCTCCGTACGGACCAGGGTGAGCAGGAGTTGCAGATCCGTGTCGGCGAGACCGTCGCCCACGCCGTGGACGATGTCGGAGAAGTACGGCTCGGCGAAGAACCGTTTCTCGGTCTCCGGTATCACCAGCGCCACGGCGTCGGTACGGCTTCCCGCCAGGGCGCGGGCCGCCCGGTTGGGTATGTAGCCGAGCTGGGCGATCGCCTGCTCGACAACGTGTCTGGTGGTGTCCTTCACCCGCGGTGAATTGTTGATGACGCGCGACACCGTGCCCCGGCCGACGCCCGCGAGCGCGGCGACCTCCTCCAGCGTGGGCTGGCCCGTACGTCCCTTCGCCGCCATCGTGCGACCTCCTGTCGCGAGTGTGCCCGAGCCTGGTCCAGGAGCGGGAAACGGGCTGCTCGCCATCAAATCACTGGGAGCGCTCCCATGCACGAAAACGGCGAAGCGCCTTGGAACGGACGGGAGCCCGCCGTCGCCGGGTGTTCTGCCGTGCCAGGTCCACGCCGGTTGACGCCGTCACCCGATACGGGCATGGAAAGATCCAACCTTGCCACGAGGAGGGCTCTTCGGCGGCGCGGCCACCGACCGTGCCGTCGCCGTCGCCGCAGGTGACAGCGTTTCCGAGGCCCTCGCACCCTGTCGATGACACCTCCGGGACCACCGTCAACCGCCCGTACGGAGCGGCTTCGGCGACCAAGGGATTGTGAAATTTTTCACCTGACCTATTGGCCCGGCATGCCCATCCGTGCTGAGATGCGTCCACACTCAACAGCACAATGGCGCGCTCGGGGAGGGCAATGTGGCGCATACCGCCATGTCTGGTTCCGGAACCACTGCCGGTGACGACCCACTCCAGACCGCGGTATGGCGGCTGCGCTCACGCGGCTGTTGGACCGACGCAGCGGCCCTGCTCGCACCGCACACCGCCACTCCCGCGCCGGCGCTCCAGCGGGCCTCGCTGCTCGTCGAGCGCTGTCTGTTCACGGGGACCGGCTGGCCGGAGGCCGAGGACGCGCTCCGCTCGGCGGAGGCCACGGCCCGCGAGGACCACGAACGCGGTGCCGCCGCCTGCGAGCGCGGTCATCTCGCGTACGCCTCGACCGTCCTCGGTGTACGCGACCGCGCGGACGAGGCGCGTGCCGCGCTCGGCAGGGCGGCGGCACTGCTCGACCCGACGGCTCCCGGCCGCGCCCTGCTCGACTTCCGGCGCGGGCTGATCGCCGAGCATCTCTCGGACTCGCCGCAGTCCGCCCGCGCCGCGTACCGCCGCGCCCACGCCGCCGCCACCGCGCACGGCGAGACGCTGCTGCTCTCCTTCACCTGGCGCCATCTCGCCGGGCTCGCCCTGCGGGAGGGCGAACTGGCCGAGGCGAGACACGGCTTCAGCGAATCCCTCCGTATCCGCGAGGAGCTGGGCTATCTGGTCGGTACGGCCCCGGCGCTGGCCGCCCTGGCCGATGCCGAGCCCGAGCCGGAGGCCACCCGGCTGCGCGAGGAGGCGGGCCGTCTCTTCCGGCTGCTGGGCGGTGTGCCGACCTGGCTGGCGGACCAGCTCGCCCCACGGGCCCCGGTCGTCCCGGTCGTCGGTCCACGGGCCGCCGACGTCTGACCCGACCCGTACGCCCGGCCGGAGCCCGCACGCGCCCGGCCGGCCGGCGCGTGCGGGCACGTACGGTCGGTGATGCGAACACGGACGCGGCCTCGACATCGCAACCCGACCGCAACCCGACCCCGCTGACACCTCATCAACCATCACGGGTACCCTCCGGCACTACGGCGATCCGGTGTCCCCGGATCGCTGCAGTGCTCACCCATGTCCGCGCCCTACGATCCGGAGGCACCCGCACGGCCCTGCCAGTCCCGTCCTGACGTACCGTCAGACAGCAGCTCCGACCTGGGGTTCCAGGCACCGAAGACCGCAAGACGGAGCCTTGCTGAATTTCCGTCAGATACCGGATACGGAACCGAAGGACATGGACGTCAAGCCTTGGTGTGATGATAAGATCGCCGAGCTTGCCAAGCGGTGGTAAACCCGCTACGGCATAAAGGGAAAGTCAGCGCATCGGCCCAGAAATCCGCCACCCCGGGGAGAGCTATGCCATCAGCCGGGCCTTTCAAGGCAGTCCGGCGGGCGAGTATGCGCGGCCGATCCCGTATGTCTGAGACTGTGAGCGCACTCGAACGCAGCGTCCAGACATTCAGTGTCCGGTGCCCCAGTCGCCCGAAGAGAGCCTTATGACGCAATACTTCCAGGATCCAGCGCTGTGGGGTCTGATAGCCGTTGGTACTCCTGTCGCAGCGACCGCGATCATTCGCGGCAGAAAGTCGATCACCGAACTCAAGAAGGAAAAACAGGAACTCAGGGCACATTACGCCAATCTGGAAGATCACTACTCGGAGGCCGTCGAAGAGGCCAAGGACCGAGCAGAAGAGGCGACCAAAACCGCTCTGAAATCCGCGATGCGGACGCTCCAGGGCCTCGCCAGCGAGCAGCAGCTCGCCATCACGAAGCTCCAGGACAAGTACGGAGAACTCCAGATTCTCCAGGACCTCCTCGACATCGACCACATGAATTCGCAGTTCGCCCGGCGTGCGCAGTCCATCGCCGTTCTCTGCGACGGATGGCTCGGCCGCCAGCGCGCCTCGGCCTCCCTCTATGACGTGGTCCGCAGCGCGAAGGGCCGTATCCGCCACTTCACGCGCGTCGAGATCCGGGCCCAGAGCAATTTCGCCATCGTCAGCCGCGCCGTCGAACCGGTCGCGCTCACGCTCGCCGAACTGCTGGACAACGCCACCAGTTACTCGGCACCCGAGACGATGATCGAGATCAATATCCGCCCCGTGCCCAAGGGCGTCTGCATCATCGTCGACGACGCCGGCGTCGGCATGAACGAGGAAGAGAAGAGCAGAGCCGCCAAGCTCCTTTCCAGCGAACGCTCCCCCGGTGTCTCCGGTCTCGGCAACCCGCCGCAGTTCGGATTCACCGTGATCGGTGTGCTCGCGGCCCGCTACGGCTTCACGGTCTCCGTGGACTCGACTTCTCCGTACGGTGGCGTGCGCGCGGTCGTGCTTCTTCCAGAGGAGCTCCTCACGTCCATGCCCGCGCCCGCGCCCGAGCCCGAGGAGAATCCCGCCATGGCCGCGTCCTCCCCGATGCCTCCAGAAGAGACCCCGGCGACGCGCGGCACCACTTTCGGCGGACTGCCGAAGCGGCGCCGACGAGGCGCGATATCCATCGTTCCGGCGGCCGAGAGCACGGAGACGCCCGCCCGCTCCAGCGAGCAGGCCGCCTCCGTCATGGGCGCGTTCCAGCGAGGAACGCAGTCGGGCCGTCGTTCCACCAACGCAAGCAGCGAAGGGCATGAGTCTCAGTGAATTACGATCTGTCATGGATGCTTGACAGTGCTCTGGAAGTGCCCGAGGCGCGCCACGCGATCCTTGTCTCCGCGGACGGCCTGCTCATGGCCCGTTCGAACGATGTAGGCAAGGACCACGCCGACACCGTCGCCGCCGCGATGAGCGGAATGCAGTCGCTGAGCCGCACGGTCGCCGACTTCTGCGGCGGACCTCCGAACGAGCGTCCGCAGTGGCGTCAGACGCTGGTGGAGTTCGACCACGGCTGGGTCTTTCTCATCTCCGCCGGTGAAGGCGCCTATCTCGCCGTCTCGGCATCGCCCGACGTCGACATGGCGGAGATCACCTTCCGCATGATGCAGCTCGTCGGCCAGCTCGGTAAGTCCCTGACCAGTCCCCCTCGCGAGATTGCTGACACCAAGGCATGACGACTCCGGACGAGCCCGAGCTGGAACGAGAAGCAGCGCCCTTAGTTCGACCGTACGTCATCACCAACGGACGCAATCTGCTGGATGATGACGATTTCTCACTCATCACACTGGTCACGGTGGCCGCCGAGGGCCCCAGAACGGGACATCTCGATCCCGAGAAGCTCCGTCTGCTGGATCTGTGTGCCGGCGGCTATCTCTCGGTTGCCGAAATAGCCGGGCACACCAGTCTGCCCGTCGGTGTCGTCAAAATTCTGCTGTCCGATCTCACGGAGCAGGGGTATCTGGTGACGCGTGCCCCGATACCTCCCGCGAAGCTTGTCGAGCGGCACATACTCGAGGAGGTGCTGAATGGCCTTCAAGCCCGTTTTGGATGACGGCGTATATCTGCGCAATTCAGTGCAGACGGCGGCGAAGATCCTTGTCGTCGGCCACTTCGCCGTCGGCAAGACGACGTTCATCGGGACCATGTCCGAGATTCCGCCGCTGCGCACCGAAGAGGTGATGACGCAGGCGGGCGAGGGAGTGGACGACCTCCGGGGCACCCCGGGCAAGACCACGACGACCGTCGCCATGGACTTCGGCCGGCTCACCCTCAGCGAGAGACTCGTTCTCTATCTCTTCGGCACACCTGGCCAGCAGCGCTTCGTCCAGGTGTGGGAAGACATGTCCCGGGGAGCTCTCGGGGCATTGGTCTTGGTGGACCCACAACGCCTCGAAGAGTCCTTCGCGGTGATGGATCTGGTCGAGCACTACGGAATCCCGTACGCCATCGCGGTCAATCGCTTCGACGGCACACCGAGTCACACGGACGAGGAGATACGGGAGGCGCTCGACCTGCTCCCCGAGACGCCTCTCGTCAATTGTGACGCACGCGACCAGCGTTCGTCAGCGAATTCGCTCATTGTCCTTGTCCGTTATCTCCAGTCGCGCCTCAGCTAGGAGTTCGCCATGCAATCCCACTCGGAACACCAGGCGCCACCACCGGGCTGCCCTGCCCACAACAGCGGCAAGAGCGTGCCCCTGCACGGACCCGAATTCGCCGCCGATCCCCAGGCGTTCTACGAGTATCTGCGGCAGCACGGTCCCGCAGCGCCCGTCGAACTGGCTCCGGGTGTGGAGGCTTCGCTCGTCACGGACTACGCCGCGGCGCTGCATGTGCTCCAGAACCCCGACACCTTCGCGCGTGACGCGCGTCGCTGGCGCGCCCTCAACGAGGGCCAGATACCGCCGGACAGCCCCATCCTGCCGATGATGGCGTACCGGCCGAACTGTCTCTTCTCCGACGGCGCGGACCATCTGAGGCTCCGTCAGGCCGTGACGGAGTCGCTGGCCAAGATCGACACTCACCGGCTGAGCCGGCACACCGACCGTGTCGCCACGTATCTGATCGACCAGTTCAGCAGCCGCGGCAAGGCCGATCTGGTCAGCGACTACGCACAGTTGGTACCGCTGCTGGTCTTCAACGACATCTTCGGCTGCCCGGCCGAGATCGGCGACCGGCTGGTCTTCGGTATCTCCAGTCTCTTCGACGGAGTGGACGCGGAGAAGGCGAACGAGGTCCTGACCGAGGCGCTGCTGGAGCTCGTCGCGCTGAAGCGGGCCAAGCCCGGCGACGATGTCACCTCGTGGCTGATGCAGCATCAGGCGCGGCTGACCGACGAGGAGATGATCCACCAGCTCGTCACGCTCATCGGCGCGGGCACCGAGCCCACGCAGAACATCATCGCGAGCGCGCTGCGGCTCCTCCTGTCGGACGACAAGTACGCCGGCGGACAGCACACGGCCGGTCTGCTGGTCGAGGACGCCATCAACGATGTGCTGTGGAACAGCCCGCCGATAGCCAACTACGCCGTGCACTACCCGATGTACGACGTCGACCTGTCCGGGAGCAAGCTGGACGCCGGTGATCCCGTGGTCATCAGCTTCGCCGCGGCCAACACCGATCCGAGCCTGTCCGTGAGCCGGCAGACGCTCAGCAAGCGGGCCCATCTCGCCTGGGGCGCCGGGCCGCACGCCTGCCCGGCCAAGGATCCCGCCCTGCTGATCTCCGTCCTGGCGATCGAGAAGCTGCTCAACAGCCTGCCGGACATCGAGCTGGGCGTCCATGTGAACAGCCTGTCGTGGCGGCCGGGCCCGATCCACCGCGCGCTCAACGCCCTGCCCGCCCGGTTCACTCCCGTACGCAGGGAGAAGAGGACGTCAGCGCCTCAGCCGAGCACCTCCCGCACGCTCGGAAATGCCCCGGCCCAGCCGCAGCACGCGGCGCAGAAGGGTACCTGGTGGAGCGGATTCCTGTCCTGGTGGAAGGTGTGACATGCCCAACAATTGGGGACGATTTACCCTCGCATGAATGTTCAATCATAGGGGTAGACAGGGTTGGCGAATCTTATGTGATCTCTTGAAAGAAGGAGTCGCTGTGGAGCCTTCCCTGGCCACCTCATCCGTCGACCGACGCTCTGTGGTTTCGCTATTCTCCCGTCTGCGCACATCGAGCGGACAGTCAAATCCATTGCCTTTCTACAAAGAGCTCAGGGCAATGGGAAATATCATGCCCGCCCCTTGGGGCGGGCACCTGGTGACCTCCTACAAGCTGTGTGACCAGGTACTGAGGAACCGGGCCTGGCAGGTGCCGGGCAACGAGTGGCGCACTCGGCAGAAGGACGCCGCACGCTGGAGTGCACCTGCTTCGCTCCAGATGGGGAGCACGATGCCCATGCTCAACCCGCCGCATCACACGCGGATGCGGCGGTCGGTGGGCAGCATGTTCGACCGTAAATCCCTCGACGCCATGAGGAATTCGATCGACCGAATAACCGAGCGGCTCCTCGACCAGGTCCGGGAGGAGTTGCACGACGGTGAACCGGACTTCGTGGAGCTGGTCTGCGAAGAATTGCCCGTAATAACGATCGGTGAATGGCTCGGGCTGCCGGCCGCGGATTATCCGCTGCTGCGTTCGCTCACGCACGACCAGGTATTCACCCAGGAATTGTTCCCGTCGCCGAGCCAGCTCGCGCTGTCCGACGCCGCGACGGCTCAGCTGCGGGAGTACTTCACCGAACTGATCCGGGAGCGCCGCAGGACGCCCGGGAACGACAAGGTCTCGGTCTGGCTGCGGACCTGGGACGAGCTGGAGCCCGACCAGGACGCGGCCGACGCCGCCGTCCACTCGCTGGCGCTCTTCGTGGTCCTGGCCGCGCTGGAGACCACCTCGCATCTGCTGGCCACGGCGGTGTGGCTGCTTCTGGAGCATCCCCGCCAGCTCGACTGGGTCCGTACGCACCCCGAGCACATGCCGGGCGCGATCGAGGAGACCCTGCGCTACGACCCCCCGATCCATATGATCAGCCGGATCGCCGCGGAGGACACCACGCTGGCCGGAGTGCCCATCGAGCGCGGTGAGATGGTGCAGCTCATGGTCGGTGCCGCGCACCACGACCCGGACCAGCACACCGATCCCGACCTCTTCGACATCCGCCGCAAGGCCGCGCATCTCAGCTTCGGCGGTGGAGTCCACTACTGCCTCGGGGCGCCGCTGGCCCGGCTGGAGGCGACGTCCCTGCTGACCACGCTGCTCAAGCGGATGCCCGGACTGCGCCTCGCCGACGGACCGTCGTACGCGCCGCGGGTGGCCTTCCGACGCCTCAAGTCGTTCCGCGTCACGGCTTCCTGACGGTACGGGCGGGCTTCCTGACGGTACGGCATCCATAAAGAAGCGGCACAAAACACAAGGAACAGCATGGTGGAAGACTTCAAGGCTCTGCACGTCCTGCACGAAGGGCCTGTCCTGAAAGTGCGGTTGAACAGTCCGGAGACGGGTAATGCCGTCTCCGGACCGCTTCTCGACGAACTCCTCGCCGTACTCGACACCGTTCACGGCGATCCCGCCATCCGCGTGCTGATTCTCTCCGCCGCGGGAGACGACTTCTGTCTCGGCGGTGACCGCAGCGAGTTTCCCGGTCTGCTCGCCGCCCATTCCGGCGGTGCGGGCCTGCACTCCCTCGGCAACAAGGCCCGGCGGATGTGCGACGCCCTCGCGAGCGTCCACGCGGTGACCATCGCCCGGCTGCACGGCGGCGTGGTCGGGGCCGGGCTCGGGCTCGCGGTCTTCTGCGATCTGCGCGTCGGCGCGGACGACTGCCGCTTCAGAATGCCGGAGCTGGGTCTTGGAGTGCCGCCCGCCTGGGGAGGCGTGCTGTCACGGCTGCTCAGCGAGGCGGGAGCCGCCCAGATCCGTGAACTGATGCTGACGGCCGAGAACTTCGACGCGGCCAGAGCCGCCGAGCTGTCCATTCTCCACAAGGTCGTCCCGGTGGAGGAGCTGGACCGGACCGTCGAGCGGTGGACCAGGCCGCTGCTCCGCAGATCGCCCGCGGCGCTGCGGACCACCAAGGCGATGCTGAACGCCTACGCGGGCGCCAACCGTCTGGCCGACGCGACCTTCTTCGACGCGGAACTGCTGACGGCGGCGGTGTCGGCCGCGGAAGCCGCACGGCAGAGATGACGCCTTCGTAGCTGCTCAGGGCCGCTGTCAGTCGGCCGGGCCGGCGAAGTGCTCCCGCAGCAGGGGCTGAATGGCCGTCAGATCCCTTGTCTCCAGGGCGTCCAGCAGAGCCGAGTGCTCCGCCGCGTCGGCAATCAGATCGGCGCGGCGCACAGCCGGAGCGCTGACCAGCGGCCACTGGGAGCGGCGGTGCAGATCGTCGGCGACCATGACCAGTTGGTCATTGCCGCAGAGCGAGAGCAGCGCGCCGTGAAAGGCACGGTCGGCCTCCGCGTACGCCGCGCGGTCCCCGGCGGCGGCGGCCATGGCCGTCGCCTCCGCCAACGGACGTAGCTCCGCCCAGCGTTCGGCGGATACGGTACGGGCCAGCCGCAGCATCACCGGTACCTCGATGAGCGCACGTACCTCGGCCAGCTCCGCCAGCTCCCGCGCGCTTCGCTCGGTGACCCGGAAGCCGCGGTTCGGGACGACCTCGACCGCGCCTTCGAGCGCGAGCTGCTGCATGGCCTCGCGTACGGGAGTGGCGGAGACACCGAAGCGCTCGCCGAGCACGGGAGCCGAGTAGACCTCCCCGGGAACCAGCTCGCCGCCGAGGAGCGCCGAGCGCAGGGCGGCGAGGATCTGTCCCCGTACCGAGTGCCGGCGCACAACCCGGGGCGTGGCCGGCTCACTGTGCGTGTGCTCACCGCGCGCCGGCGTTTGCTCGCCACGGTCCGCGCGCCGGGCGTCTGGACCGGCCTGGGAGGGGATCGGCGCGGCGCTCTCCGCCGCCCTGCCGCGCTGCTCCACCCCGCCCACCTCCGCACACCCGGCGTCGCCGTAGCCCGGCCCGGCGCCGGATTCATCTGTGCACGATAGGCCGCCGCCGCCGCACTTCAAACCCGATCACATCGGGTAAGGTAAGGCTTACCTGCAAACGATCCCGATTCGGTGGTCCCCTGCATGACCGTGCCCACGCTGCTGCCCGGCCTTCACACCTCTCCCGTGACGGACGCGTACGCCCGTCTCACCGAGGTGTTTCCCTCGCTGAGCATCGACCACCTCACCGACGGTGAGCGGCCTCCGCTCGGCGGCGGCTGGGTCGGCGCGGCGGAGCTCGCCGCCGGAGGCGTGGCGCTCGACACATTTCTCGACTGGGACGAAGCGCAGGTCGTCCGGGACTACGGACAGCGGGCGCGGCCCGATGTGATCGCCAGTTTCGCGCTGCACCGCTATGCCTGGCCGACCTGTCTGCTGATCACCGTGCCCTGGTTCCTGCATCGCCGCGTGCCCAGGATCCCCGTCGGGAATGTCTCCTTCCAGCGCACGCTCGGCCGGATGAGCGTCCGGGTCCAGGACTTCGCGTGTCTGCCGGACGATCCCGCGGCGGCGCTGCCCGGTGCCCGGGTCGTACCGGACGAGGAGGCCCTGCGCGCCGAGGTACGGGCCGCCGCCGCCGAGCATCTCGGACCGGTTCTGGACGGCTTCGGCCCGCGGATGCGGCGTGGCCGGAGGGCGCTGTGGGGCATGGCGACCGACGAGATCGTCGAGGGCCTCTGGTACATCGGCCATCTCCTGGGCGAGGAGCGGCGCGCGATGGCGGAGCTGGAGCTGCTGCTGCCGGGCACGACCGGACCGTACGTCGGCACGGCGGGGTTCCGCGAACTGACGGGCCCCGGCGGGGAGTCGCTGCCGACCCGGGACCGGGCCAGCTGCTGCCTCTTCTACACACTGCGGCCCGAGGACACGTGTGTCACCTGTCCGCGTACATGCGACGCCGATCGTGTCCAGAAGTTGAGTACGGGCGTCTGACCCCTCGTCACCCGAGGAGCCAAGCCACCCGCTAGGGTGATATTAATCGAACATGACAGCCGCCTCCCGTGCGGCAGTTCTGGTCGATCGCGCCTATCAGTGTGCCCCACCACCTCGTTGGCGTCTTCTTGCTCCAAAACCCCCTGAGCGGCACCGCTCTTCCGCCAATATGGCGCCCGAAACGCCCTACTGCGATGCAAGGAACACCGCATGCGACTGACCGACATATCGCTGAACTGGCTGCTTCCCGTCGGCGTCCTGATCGTCGGAATCCTGGTGGCGGTGGCAGTGCTCGCGCGCGGTAAGCGCGCCGGTGACAAGGCCGCGGCCGAGGATTCATGGGAACGCAGTGAAGAACGCCGCAGACGGAAGGAGACCATCTACGGCGCCGCCTCCTACGCACTTCTCTTCTGCTGTGCGGCGGTTGCCGCCGCCCTCTCGTTCAAAGGCCTGGTCGGCTTCGGCCAGGAGAACCTCAGCCTGAGCGGCGGCTGGGAGTACCTCGTCCCGTTCGGTCTCGACGGCGCGGCGATGTTCTGCTCCGTGCTCGCCGTGCGCGAGGCCAGCCACGGTGACGCGGCCCTCGGCTCGCGACTGCTGGTGTGGACGTTCGCCGGTGCCGCCGCCTGGTTCAACTGGGTGCACGCGCCCAGGGGTCTGGGCCACGACGGCGCGCCGCAGTTCTTCTCCGGCATGTCGCTCTCGGCCGCGGTCCTCTTCGACCGCGCGCTGAAGCAGACCCGTCGGGCGGCGCTGCGCGAGCAGGGCCTGGTGCCCCGTCCGCTGCCGCAGATCCGGGTCGTACGGTGGCTGCGCGCTCCCCGTGAGACCTTCGGCGCCTGGTCGCTGATGCTTCTCGAAGGCGTACGCACGCTGGACGAGGCCGTCGAGGAGGTCCGCGAGGACCGCCGTCAGAAGGAGCAGAACCAGCACCGCAGGCGTGAGCAGCAGAAGCTGGACCGGGCGCAGATCAAGGCGCTCAACCGGCAGCACCGGGCCTGGGGGCGCGGTGGCGGCCGTCAGGTTCCGCTGACCGCGGGGAGCGGCGGATCGGGCTCACCGGCCGCGGTCGAAGCCTCCGCGGAGCCTGCCATAGTGGAACAAGGTCAACTGCCGCAACGCTCGCAGCTCTCCCTCCAGGCCGTCAAAGGCGGTGAGGCCCGCACCGTGGACCTGACCGCGGAGGACGACACCCAGGCGCTTCCCCGGCTCGACTCCCTGGAGCGCAAGCTCACGGATCTGGAACGGCAGTTCGGCTGAGCCGGATCGCTCCGTAACCCGGATCGCCCCGTAACACAGCACCCGGACCGGTGTGACGGACTCCCGTCGCGCCGGTCCGCTGTTGTGTTACGGATCCGCTGTTGTGTCACGTGCCCGCGTTGTGTTGCGCGTTACGCCGCTTCGCCGTTCATCTCGAACCAGACCACCTTGCCCAGTGGCCTGGCCCGTATGCCCCAGTCGTCCGCCAGGGTCCTCACCAGCGCCAGCCCCCTGCCGTGCGTCGCGTCGTCGGCCGCCGGCGGCTGTGTCTCGGGCCTGGTCAGCGGCAGCGGCAGAGCGGTGACAAAGTCCCGGACCTCCACCCGCAGCCGTGAGTCCGCGACGGTCGCCGTGACGACCGCGCCGCGCTCGGTGTGCACCAGCGCGTTGGTGACCAGCTCGCTCATGAGCAGCTCCGCCACCTCCGCCGAGTCCCGCTCCCGCCAGTGCAGCAGCATCTCCCGCAAGGCGTGCCGCACTTCCGGGACCGCCGCGAGATCGGCACCGCCCACTCTGCGCCGTAGCCCTGTCATGGTTCTGTCCCCCCGTTCGTACCGGTGACGGATCCCGCTCTCAGACGCTTACGGAGAGCATGCCCCACCCCGATCACGCCACTCGCGCCGCGCCCGATGTCGTTCATCACGCAGCACCGCCCCGCTGGTGGGTCATTGGTTCGGGACGCAAATCAAGCCCGTCCGGCGTTTGAGGACGGAACCGGCAGCCCGGGTGCCGGGTCTCCAGACGGTGGGGCCTGCCCCGTGCCGCACTCCGGCCGAAGGCCGAAAAAACCAGCCTGTCCGGCGATTGAGGACAGAACCGCCCAACCCGGCGCCGGGCCGTCGGACGCGCCGTACAGGGGTCCGGGGTATCCCCGGGAAAGCACGGCCCCCCGTCGTACGTGGCGCCGTAGCCGAGCAGCAAGAGCCCCGGCGCCCCTCCCTGGGGGAGAGAACACCGGGACTGTGGACGACAGAGCCGCGGTCCGCCGGCCTCAACAAACAGCAACCGCAGCCCTGCCGCCCCCTCCCCAGGTTTGGCGCTCCGTCCACGTGCTGTAGAGACGGGGACATGGACGGAGCTGTCATGGGTGATCAGCCGCTGTCGGCCGGCGGATCCGCGACGTCGCCGTCCGTCTGGTGTGAGGATGACGCTTGATTTCAACAGCCAGATCAACGGCGTGGCTCGGGTCGTACGCGGGACTGTCCGCCTCCGTCGCCTGGCACCACTGCTGCTTCAGCGCTCCGCAGATGTCGCACCCGGGATGGGGCGTGGGCGGCTGGACCACTGCCGGCTCCATCAGGTGTACCGGTGGAGGGACCTGTGTGAAGTCCCTTGGCAGCCTGCCCATTTCGTCGCACCTCCGCCGTGTCGATGCATGAAGCATCGCGGCATCGGAAAATGATCTACAGGGATGCTGCGTCCTGCTTTTGCAACGCTAATTCGCCACGCCGACGAATTCGGCCAGTGACCGCAGTCCCGGGGGCCGCACGGGCAGCTCCCACAAATCCCGGATAATGGACACTGCAAGCGTGTGGTGGCGCATCCATGCCGGCGCCACCCGGCGGAGAGACTCCAGCGCCTTCACAGCTCCTTCGGCGTCCCCCAGATCTGTATGTGCCCGCGCAACGTCCAGGAGAAGCCAGGTGCGCCACGAAGGCGGCGTGTCCTGTGAGAGGCGCATTCCCTTAGCCAACTTGAGCGCGTCCTCGGGGTGTCCGTGCTGGACTGCGAGGCGGACGCGCTCAATGCGGACGGACGATTTGCTGAAGACGCTCACCATGCGACTGTCCTCGGACACCGGGAGCGTGCTGACGCGCTCCGCTTCCTTCTCCGCGGCACGCATCATCTTGTCGGCTTGCTCGTAGTCGTTGCTCCGGGCGTAGCTAGTTGCCGCGGACATCATCAGGCCGCCCCAGACCTTGACGCTTTCAGCGGTCGTGAGACCGCCTGCCTTCACCCGATCCGCGCCGTATTGCGCCACGGAAATCGCATCGGACAGCCGGTTCTGACGCTGGTATGCCCATGCCATGCTGTTGCAGATCATCGGCGTCAGGAGGGGATCGGAGGACGCCTCTGCTTCGTCCATGGCGCGTTCCAAGCTGATGATGGCAAGGTCGCTCTTCCCCAGCCGGACGGCAAGGTGCCCGCCAAGCTGGAGCGCCTTTCCAAGGGCAGCGTGTGCCCCTTCGCGGCCGGCCGCTACGAGCCGCCGCACGTCGGCGATAATGTCCGGCAGTGTCTTCATCAGATCGTCGAACTCCGCTGCGTGATAGGCAGACCACGCGTCCGCGATCCGGTCACGCAGGCTGACTACGGACAACCCTTCTGCCTCTGCGGGGTCCGGCTCGGGGGCGAAGGCCGTGGGCGTGATGGCTCGTCGGACAGCAACGAGGGCCGGCGAGTCTCCATCGCCCTCGGACCGGGCGCCCGGTGGATCTCCCAGCAGCGTTGTCAGCTCGACACCGAGGCCGTCGGCCAGGGCATGCAGGGTCGGCAGACGGGCCGAGAATGTCCGCTTCTGCTCCAGCTTCCTGATGACATCAACGGACACGTCAGAGGCGTCGGACAGTTCTTCCTGGGTAAGCCCGGGCAGCTTTCGGAGGCGACGCAGCGTGTCGCCCAGATGCTCGCTCACTCTGAAACGGTACTTCGACGGTGCTCTGTGTGGGTACCAACGCAAGAAGCCCCCTGCCTCTTGTGAGACAGGGGGCTACTTCTTCCGCTCCGCCTCGACATCTGCGCGGCACGATGGGCACGGGCCGGGGGTTCGGGGGGCCGGACGACGACAGCGAGGACGCACGGAAGGCCGACGAGGTTGTCGACAAACTGCTCCGCCACGGGCGCGCTCGCGCCTGCGCGGTTACGCCACGGCGGCTACGTCGCGGTTGCTCCCCGGCTACTCCTCCCACACTCCGGCGGCGGTGCGGTCGTCGGCGTATCCCTCGATCCTGAGCTGGATGTCCGCGAGGTACTCGGTCAGGCCCGGAGCGCCGGTACGGGCCCAGCGGGCGGCCAGTTCGCCGGCAAAGGCGGGCTCGCCGCGCAGCGGTTCCGCGAGGCCGGCGCCGCACAGCAGGAGCGTGTCGCCCGGCCGGGCGACCGAGGCACGGAACCGGAACGGCTCGGGCGGCGGCGGCAGGGGGGCC
>NZ_FMDK01000700.1 GCF_900091995.1 Streptomyces sp. MnatMP-M17 | reverse complement strand
CCGCCAGCCCCCGGGCCGAACGAGCCCGCGGCCGTCAGGAGCGCGCCGCCGACCGCCAGGCCGCCCGGCAGCAGCGGCGCAGCGCGAATCAGGCCGCCAACCTCGCCGACCGCAGCAAGGACCGCGACCAGGACCGCGTCGCCAACCAGGCGGCGCGCGAGGAACGCCGCAGGGCGAAAGACGAGCGGGAGGCCGCGAGGAAGGCGAAGCGGGAGGCCGCCAAGGCCGCAGACGACCGCACCACCCTCGGTGCGGCCGTGGCGGAGGAAGCGCAGCGCCGCTGGGACAAGCGCCGCGGAACCGAAAAGGACAAGGCCGCGAAGGGCGACAAGGCCAAGGACTCCGAGGCCACGACCAAGAAGATGCCCAAGGACGGCCCTGAGGCGTCTTCTGACGGCCCGAAGGCCGACGCCGCGACCAAGGAGCCGGACGACGGCAAGAAGGGCGGCGAGAAGCCGTCTGACAGCCCCGACGACAAGGCCGCGAAGGACGGCACCGGGACGGACGACAGCCCCAGGCCGGACGACGTCAACGACCAGCCGGGCACGGACGACAGCAGCGACAGCCGCTCCTTCAAGGAAAAGATCAAGGACTTCTTCACCAAACCCGAAGAGGAGACCACCCCGCCCCAGGCGGAGGAGCCGTCAAGGCTCCGGCCCGAAGACCTGAACGTCACGGTGGACCGCCCTGACGGCCCGGCCCGGTCCCCGAAGTCCGAACCGGCTGAGGAAGTCATCTGGGACGCGGTCATCGTCGACGATCCGGCCGACCCCTTCGGGGCGCACACCACGAGCCGGGCAGGCCTTCCCCGCGCCCCGGAGCCCCACACCCAGCGCCCCGGCACCACCCGCCCCAAGGAGAATCCCGTGGCCTCTGAGGTCAAGAAGACCACGCCGGGCCAGGCCGGCATGGCAGCCAAACACCGCACCGACATCACCTTCAGCGAGTACCTGATAGAGATCGCGAATATCACGATCTCTGCCGTACGCGACAAGGACCGCGCCCGGGACCTGGCCGACGCGCTCGGCAAGGTCGCCGACGCCCTGCGGGACATGGCAGCCGACCTGGTCGGCGACCACAACATCGCCACCGCGGTCACCGAGCAGATCTCCGACCTCGCCGACGCCGCCGCCCGCATGAAACTGCTGGCCGACCGGTGCGCCACCGAATGCGAAGTCGCTTCCGAAGCCGCCCGGATCGCCGCAGTCGCGGTCGGCCGGACCTACGGCGAGGACATCCGGGCCATGGACGAGGCAGGCCTCGCACACGCCTCCTCCGCCGCTCACCACGACTAGGAAAAGGAGAGCCCGATATGAGCAGCAACCTCGTGCCCCGCCCGTCCGGCGGCGCATCTGCCGCATGGACGGACGGCGAGAACCGGTACAAGGCTGTCCAGCACAAGCTCAAGACGCTGGGCAAGGCCATGGACATGGCCGGCAGCGAACTCGAGGCGCTCGTGCGCGGCATGCGTATGAACGCCCGGCGAGCCGAGGGCCTGGCCGTGGACATCGCCAACGCTGAACTGGACCGCAAGTTCGTGGGGCTGACGGGACAGGTGTCCGTCGCCCTGGGCGGCGCCGCCGTCGAGGTCGAGAAACTCCATCAGGCGGCACAAGAGGTGTCCGGCCTGGCCCGCGACACGCGCCGTACGCACGCACGGCTGTATGAGGCCCTGGACGACATCCGCTCCAGCCGCAGGGAACGCACCCCCAAGCCGGGCTTCTTC
>NZ_FMDK01000213.1 GCF_900091995.1 Streptomyces sp. MnatMP-M17 | reverse complement strand
CCACCCCCGGCCCCCCCCCCCGCGACGGCCCGCGCGCCGGGCGCGGGCCGTCGCGGTCGTACCGGTTCCGCCGGATGCGCCGTCAGGAGCGCCTGGCGAGCCGGTCGCGCGGGGAGTACGGCGCGCGCGGGGCGCGCGCATCGTGCGGATGGACATCGGGCTCAGTTGCCCTTCGCGATGGCCTGTTCGCCGTTGCGCTGGAGGTCGGCGAGGATCTTCTTCGGGTCGGCGGTGCGCAGCGACTGGAGATCGGTGTTGAACTGGCTCAGCACCTTGTCGAAGCCGGCGATCGTCACCGGGCCCTGTGCGTACGCGCTGCCGTCGACCCAGGCCTTGGCGGCCGGGAACCGCTCGGCGTAGGTGGTGAGGGCGCTGGTCCGCGACGGCATGACACCGAAGGCGTCGGCGAAGGCGATCTGCTGGTCCGCGCTGGTGAGCGCTTTCACCAGGTCGACGCTCGCCTCGCGGTGCGCGCTGTCGGCGGCGACGCCCCAGCAGTTGCTGAAGGCGAGTGTGCCCTTGCCGGCCGGTCCCTCGGGCAGCGGCGCCACGGCGTACTTGACGTCCGGGTAGTCGAGCTTCATGCCGCCGTCGAGCCAGTTGCCCTCGATGGTCATCGCGGCCTTGCCCTTGCCGAGCGCCTCGCCGCCCCAGCTGGTGTCCACGTTCTTGGCGAACTTCATCGAGCCCGACTTGAGCAGGGACTGGACGAAGGAGAGCCCTTCGGCGTTCTCGGGAGTGTCGGCGGTCATCTTCTTCTGGTCCGCGTCGGTGACCCAGCCGCCGGCCTGCTTCATGAAGACACCGAGGCGCTGGTACTCGTCGCTGGTGACCAGACCGGTGACACCGCCGGTGGTGAGCTTGTCGGCGACGGTCTTCAGGTCGTCCCAGGTCTTCGGGTAGTCCTTCTCCGTCAGACCGGCCTTCGCCCACAGATCGGTGTTGATGGCGAGACCGAGCGTGGAGGTGTCCTTGGGCAGACAGACCAGCTTGCCGTCGTACGTGAACGAGTTGCGGAGCTGCTCGGAGAAGTCGGAGGCGTCGGATATCTCGTCGCCGTACGCGTAGAGCGAGCCGCCCTTGGCGTAGTTCGCGAACTGGTCGGAGTTGACGTAGAAGACGTCCGGCGGCTTGTGCCCGGCGAAGGCCTGGGCGAGCTGCTGGTTCATGTCCTTGGCGGCCTCGACGGTGACCGTGTTGCCGGACTTCTTCGCGTACGCGGCGGCGGCGTCCTTGACGGCCTGGGTCTCGGCGTCACCCGAGGTGGCGATGAGGACCGTCAGATTCTGCTTGGCGGCCTTGTCCTGGGCCGGCTCCTTGCTGTCGTCGAAGCTGGACGAACAGCCGGTGGCGGTCAGCAGCGCCGCGCAGGTGGCGAGGGCGGCGACGGCCGTGCGGGTGACCATGAATTCCTCCTGAAAGGGATGAAACGTGCGGCTCAGCGGCCCGGAAGGGCGTGCTGTGGATCGATGGCCCGCCACCGGAGCGTCGTACGAGGGCTCCGGCGGGAGCGGCGAGGGTGCGGTAGGAGCGCGGGTGAAGGGCGCCGGTACCGGAGGCTCAGCCGGCTAACGCCGGTGTGCTCTCCCGGACGACGAGCGTGGGTTCGAGCAGTACGCGCTCCGGCGGCGCGTCCGGATCCGCCATCCGGGCCAGCAGCAGCCGGACGCATTCGCGGCCGACGGCTTCCAGCGGCTGGGCGACGGTGGACAGACCGGGGGAGAGGAGTGCGGCGGTGGGCGAGTCGTCGAAGCCCACCACGGCGACGTCCTCGCCCGGTACGGCTTTCCGCTCGCGCAGGGCGTGATAGCAGCCCAGCGCGAGCATGTCACTGGCGGCGATCACGGCCGTGGCGCCCGCGTCCAGCAGCGGACCCGCGGCGGCCTGCGCCGAGCCG
>NZ_FMDK01000699.1 GCF_900091995.1 Streptomyces sp. MnatMP-M17 | reverse complement strand
GTGGTGGAACAGTCCGGCCGAGTGGTCCAGTAGGCGCCGGGCCGGCCCGGCGGGCGCGGGATCGGTTCGTATCCGGTCACGCGCCGTCGTGGTCCGCGTACGCGCCGACGTGCTGTGGGCCCGGGCGATTTATGTGTTGCGTGGTGAGGTGACCGCGCCCTCTAGGATTGGGCTCAAAGAAGCCATCAACCCCTGAGGATCGCTGAATGCCTGGCATCACGCGCGAGGAGGTCGTCCACCTCGCTCGGCTGGCGCGTCTGGAGCTGTCCGGCTCCGAGCTCGACCACTTCGCCGGACAGCTCGACGACATCATCGGCGCGGTCGCCCGCGTGTCCGAGGTCGCCGACCAAGACGTACCGCCGACGTCCCACCCGCTGCCGCTGACCAATGTCATGCGCGCGGACGAGGTCCGTCCGTCGCTCACGCCCGAGCAGGCGCTCTCCGGCGCTCCTGCCCAGGAGCAGCAGCGTTTCAAGGTGCCGCAGATCCTGGGGGAGGACTAACAGCCATGACGGACATCAGCAGGACCGAGAGCTGTATCAGGCTCACCGCCGCCGAGATCGCCGGGAAGATCGCCGCAGGCGAACTCACGGCCGTCGAGGTCACCGAGGCCCATCTCGCCCGTATCGAAGCGGTGGACGAGAAGGTCCACGCCTTTCTCCATGTGGACCGCGAGGGCGCGCTGGCCCAGGCCCGCGCCGTGGACGCCAGGCGCGCGGCCGGCGAGAAGCTCGGCCCGCTGGCCGGAGTGCCTCTCGCGCTCAAGGACATCTTCACCACCGAGGGCGTCCCGACCACCGTCGGTTCCAAGATCCTCGAAGGCTGGATCCCGCCCTACGACGCGACCGTCACCAGGAAGCTCAAGGACGCGGGCGTCGTCATCCTCGGCAAGACCAACATGGACGAGTTCGCCATGGGCTCCTCCACCGAGAACAGCGCGTACGGCCCGACCGGCAACCCGTGGGACCTGACCCGGATCCCGGGCGGCTCCGGCGGCGGCTCGTCCGCCTCGCTCGCCTCGTACCAGGCGCCGCTCGCCATCGGCACCGACACCGGCGGCTCCATCCGCCAGCCCGCCGCCGTCACGGGCACGGTCGGCGTCAAGCCCACCTACGGCGGTGTCTCCCGCTACGGCATGGTCGCCTTCTCGTCCTCCCTCGACCAGGGCGGCCCCTGCGCCCGTACGGTCCTGGACGCGGCCCTGCTGCACGAGGTGATCGCCGGCCACGATCCGCTGGACTCGACCTCCATCGACGCACCGGTCCCGCCGGTGGTCGAGGCCGCGCGCAACGGCTCGGTCGCCGGGATGCGTGTCGGTGTCGTCAAGCAGTTCCGCGGCGAGGGCTACCAGGCCGGTGTCGTCCAGCGCTTCGACGAGTCGGTGGAGCTGCTCGGGAAGCTCGGCGCCGAGGTGGTCGAGCTGGACTGCCCGTCCTTCGACCTCGCGCTCGCCGCCTACTACCTGATCGCGCCGTCCGAGTGCTCCTCCAACCTCGCCCGCTTCGACGCCATGCGCTACGGACTGCGGGTGGGCGACGACGGTACGAAGTCCGCCGAGGACGTCACGGCCCTGACCCGCGAGGCGGGCTTCGGTGACGAGGTAAAGCGCCGCATCATGCTCGGTACGTACGCGCTCAGCTCCGGTTACTACGACGCGTACTACGGCTCGGCGCAGAAGGTCCGTACGCTCATCACCCGGGACTTCGAGAAGGCCTTCGAGCAGGTTGATGTGATCGTCTCGCCGACGACACCGACCACCGCCTTCCCGATCGGTGAGCGCGCCGACGACCCGATGGCGATGTATCTGGCGGACCTGTGCACCATCCCGGCCAATCTGGCCGGCAACGCCGCGATGTCGCTGCCCTGCGGTCTCGCACCGGAGGACGGCCTCCCGGTCGGTCTCCAGATCATCGCTCCCGCCATGCAGGACGACCGTCTCTACAAGGTCGGTGCCGCCGTTGAGGCGGCCTTCGTGGAAAGGTGGGGACACCCGTTGCTGGAGGAGGCACCGTCACTATGACCAGTGCAATGAGCAAGGCCAAGGGCTTCAAGAAGTCCAAGGCCGGCACGTACCTGTCGATCGGGACCACCGCTTTCGGCGCGATCAGCGTCGTCAAGCAGGCCAGGACGGCCCGCCAGGACAATGACACGCTCCGGCTGGTCGACGCGGTCGTCTCCGCCGCCGCCATCGTCACGGGCGTCGCTCTGCTCCTGCGTGAGCTGAAGCGCCTGGGCGACGACGACGTCCTGCTGGGCTGAGAGGGAAAGTTTCACTGTGACCGTCATTGAACTCGTGTCGTACGAGGACGCCCTCGCGACGTACGACCCCGTCATGGGCCTGGAGGTCCATGTCGAGCTCGGCACGAAGACCAAGATGTTCTGCGGATGCTCGACCGAGTTGGGCGCCGCGCCCAACTCGCAGACCTGCCCGACCTGTCTGGGCCTGCCGGGATCGCTGCCGGTCGTCAACGCGATCGGTGTCGAGTCGGCGATCAAGATCGGTCTCGCGCTCAACTGCGAGATCGCCGAGTGGTGCCGCTTCGCCCGGAAGAACTACTTCTATCCGGACATGCCGAAGAACTTCCAGACCTCCCAGTACGACGAGCCGATCGCCTTCAACGGCTATCTGGACGTCCAGTTGGAGGACGGCGAGATCTTCCGGGTGGAGATCGAGCGCGCCCATATGGAGGAGGACACCGGCAAGTCGACGCATGTCGGCGGTGCCACCGGCCGGATCCATGGCGCCTCGCACTCGCTGCTCGACTACAACCGCGCCGGGATCCCGCTGATCGAGATCGTCACCAAGCCCATCCAGGGCGCAGGCGAGCGTGCTCCGGAGGTCGCCAAGGCGTATGTCGCCGAGCTGCGCGAGCTGATCAAGGCGCTCGGTGTCTCCGAGGCCCGTATGGAGATGGGCCAGATGCGGTGCGATGTGAACCTCTCGCTGCGCCCGCACGGACGCGAGAAGTTCGGTACGCGCTCCGAGACGAAGAACGTGAACTCGCTGCGCAGCGTCGAGCGCGCCGCGCGCTTCGAGATCCAGCGCCATGCCGCGGTGCTGAACTCCGGTGGCACGATCATCCAGGAGACCAGGCACTTCCATGAGGAGGACGGTTCCACCGCCTCGGGACGGGTGAAGGAGGAGGCCGAGGACTACCGGTACTTCCCGGAGCCCGACCTCGTGCCGGTGGCGCCCTCCCGTGAGTGGGTCGAGGAGCTGCGCCGGGGACTGCCCGAGCTGCCGCGCGTGCGCCGCAACCGGCTGCGCGAGGAGTGGGACGTCTCCGAGCACGACATGCAGTCGATCCTCAACGCGGGCGCGATCGATCTGATCGTGGCCACGACCGACGCGGGTGCTCCGGCCGACCAGGCCCGCAAGTGGTGGATGGGCGAGCTGGCCCGGCACGCCAACGAGTCGGGCCGTCCGCTGGACGAGCTGCCCATCACTGCGGAGCAGGTCGCCCGGATCGGGGCGCTCGTGGCGTCCGGCGATCTCAACGACAAGCTGGCCCGTCAGGTGATCGAGGGCGTGCTCGCGGGCGAGGGCGATCCGGACACCGTGGTGGAGAAGCGCGGTCTGAAGGTCGTCTCCGACGACAGCGCGCTCGGTGCGGCCGTGGACGAGGCCATCGCGGCCAACGCCGCTGTCGCCGACAAGATCCGGGCCGGCAAGGTCGCCGCGGCGGGCGCGCTGGTGGGCGCCGTCATGAAGGCCACGCGCGGCCAGGCCGACGCGGCGCGTGTGCGCGAGCTGATCCTTGAGCGGCTCGCCCCGGCGGAGTAACAGGCAAGGGCGCGGAGGAGCCGGGCGTCGCGGGCCGGCTCCGGCTCGTCCGTACGTCAGGTCGTCCGTACGTCAGGCTCGTCCGTACATCATGGGGGCGGCGCATCGACCGGTGCGCCGCCCTTGACCGTCCCCCGGAATGAACCTCGCACGGAATCCGGAGCGCCAGCCTGAACACCGTCGCCGCCGAGGCACTCTCGATCGGTCTGCTGCTCGCCGTGCTGGCGTTCGCCGTCGTACGGCCACGCGGCTGGCCCGAGGCCGTCGCCGCCGTGCCCGCCGCGCTGCTGGTCGTCGCCTTCGGCGCGGTCTCGCCGCAGGACGCCGGTGAGCAGACGCGCACGCTGCTGCCCGTGGTGGTGTTTCTCGCGGCGGTGCTGGTGCTGGCTCAGCTCTGCGACCAGGAAGGGCTGTTCACCGCGGCCGGCGATCTGGTGGCACGGGCCTGCGGCGGCCGGCCGCGGCGGGGGC
>NZ_FMDK01000697.1 GCF_900091995.1 Streptomyces sp. MnatMP-M17 | reverse complement strand
CCGGCTGCTCGCCGACACCGCCGCCACGGCCGGGGCATGCCGCTTGGATCCCGGGCGCGGTCTCGGGATCGGTGCCCAGCATTTTCCCGAGCCGGATGTGGTCGGTGCCGGGCCGGGCCCCGATGGTTCCGCCCGGCTGCTGCGGGAGCGCTGCGAGTCGGGTCTGGTCCGGCGCGGCCTGGAGCGCGACCGGAAGGCGCGGGAGCGACTGGAGCAGGAGCTTTCCGTCATCTCGGGGTTGAGGTACGACTCGTACTTCCTCGCTGTCGGCCAAGTCGTCGCCGATGTGAGGGAGTTGGGTATCCGGGTGGCCGCCCGCGGCTCGGGGGCGGGTTCGTTGGTCTGCCATGTCCTGGGTATCGCTACCGCCAACCCGCTGGAGCATCGTCTGCTCTTCGAGCGTTTTCTGAGTGCGGAGCGCAAGGGTCTGCCGGACATCGACATCGACGTGGAGTCGGCGCGGCGTCTGGAGGCGTACGACGCGATCTTCCGCCGGTTCGGCCACGAGCGGGTGGCGGTCACCGCGATGCCCGAGACGTACCGGGCCCGCAGGGCGCTGCGCGACACCGGCCTGGCGCTGGGCATCGCCCCGCAGGAGGTGGACCGGATCGCCAAGTCCTTCCCGCACCTGCGGGCCTGCGACATCACCGGCGCGCTCGCCGAACTGCCCGAGCTGCGGTCACTGGCGGCCGAGGCGCACCGGTACGGGCCGCTGTGGGAGCTCGCCGAGGGGCTCGACTCCCTCGTCCACGGCATGGCCATGCATCCCTGCGGAGTGATCATCAGCGACGCGACGCTTCTGGACCGGCTGCCGGTGCAGCCCACCCCGCAGGGCGACTATCCGATGGCGATGGCCGCCAAGGAGGAGGTGGAGAAGCTGGGCAACATCAAATTGGACGTGCTGGGTGTGAGGATGCAGTCCGCGATGGCGCACGCGGTCGCCGAGATCGAGCGGGCGACCGGGACCCGGATCGACCTGGACGACCCGCGGCAGGTGCCGCTCGACGATGTCTTCGCCTTCAAAATCATCCAGGAGAGCCAGACCATAGGACTGTTCCAGCTCGAATCGCCCGGCCAGCAGGATCTGTTGTCGCGGCTCCAGCCGCGGGATGTGCAGGACGTCATCGCCGACATCAGTCTCTTCCGTCCGGGCCCGGTCGCCGGAGGAATGCCCGAGCGGTATATCGCCGCACGCCATGGCGGTACACCGGACTACGCCCATCCGGACCTCGAACCGGTGCTCGCCGACACCTACGGTGTGACCATCTGGCACGAGCAGGTCATCGAGACGCTGCATGTGATGACCGGATGCGACCGGGCGATGGCCGAGATCGCCCGGCGGGCGCTCGGTGACAAGGACCGGCTGCCCAGGATCCAGGACTGGTTCCACCGTCAGGCACGCGCCCGCGGTTACCGCGCGGCGGTCCGGGACAAGGTGTGGAAGACCGTCGAGGCCTTCGGCGCGTACGGCTTTGCCAGGGCGCACGCGGTCGCCTTCGCCGTGCCCGCGCTGCAAAGTGCCTGGCTGAAGGCTCACTACCCGGCTTTTTTGCTGGCCGGGCTGCTGGAGCACGACCCAGGGATGTGGCCCAAGCGTGTCATTGTCGCCGACGCCCGCCGACGCGGTGTCCCGGTCCTGCCCGTCGACGTCAACCGCTCCACGGCGAAGCACACCGTGGAGCGGCTCGACGAGGCGCGGACCGACGAGGAACAGACCGACGGGGGGCGGTGGGGAGTACGGCTCGCTCTGTCCGAGGTGCGCGGCATCAGCGCGGACGAGTGCGCACGCATCGAGGCAGGGCAGCCGTACGAGTCCCTGTCGGACTTCTGGCAGCGCGCTCACCCCAGCCGACCGGTCGCCGAACAGCTCGCGGAGATCGGGGCGCTGGGCGCGCTGCACGACGGACGGCTCACCCGGCGGGACCTGCTGCTCCAGATCACCGAGCTGCACCGGCAGTCCCGTACCCGCAATGCCGGCGAGGGGCAGCTACCGCTCACCGCCGAGGTGATCAGCGCGGGAGAGCCCGCGGGGTTGCCGGAGATGACCGGGCGCGAGGCCCTCGGCGCGGAGCTGCACACCCTCGGGATCGACGTCTCCCGGCACCTCATGGACTACCACCACCGGCTGCTGCGGGAACTCGGCGCGACCGACGCCGCCCACCTGGCCGAGCTGCCGGCCGGGCACCAGGTCCTGGTGGCCGGGATCCGCTCCGCGACCCAGACGCCGCCGATCGCCAGCGGCAAACGGATCATCTTCGTCACCCTGGAGGACGGCTCCGGCCTGGTCGACCTCGCCTTCTTCGAGGACTCCCACCCGGCGTGCGCACACACCGTCTTCCACTCCGGGCTGCTGCTGGTGCGCGGTACGGTCCAGGTCCGCGGCACCCGCCGCACCGTCGTCGGCACCATGGCCTGGAACCTG
>NZ_FMDK01000431.1 GCF_900091995.1 Streptomyces sp. MnatMP-M17 | reverse complement strand
GACCAGGCCGGCCGACGGATCGGCGGCCCCGTCCCGGAAGGCTCCACGCGCGCACCGGAGTCTTCCCGCACCCGGCTGGTGGCCCGGCTGACGGGCGGGCCACCACCAGGGCCGTCCCGACCGGGATTCTGGCGCAGCCCGCTGCGAGGGCCGTGGCTGACCTCGGTCCTCGGGCTGGTCCTGCTCATCGGCATCACGGTGCTCTTCGTGACCGGCCTGCTCTCCTACGCGGCCTACAACCCGAACCTGTCCCCGATCAACGACCAGACACCGGACAAAGGAGTGCTCGGCTTCTACCTCTTCGCCTGGCCGACCGGTCCGTCCTGGCTCTACCGGGTCACCCAGGGCGTCCATGTCACACTCGGCGTCGTCCTCGTCCCCGTGCTGCTGGCCAAGCTGTGGTCCGTCATCCCGAAGCTGTTCACCTGGCCGCCGCTGCGCTCGCCCAGCCAGGCGTTGGAGCGGCTCTCCCTGCTGCTGCTCGTCGGCGGCGCCCTGTTCGAGTTCGCCACCGGTCTGCTCAACATCCAGCTTCACTACATCTTTCCGGGCTCCTTCTACACCCTCCATTTCTACGGTGCCTGGGTGTTCATCGGCGCGTTCGTCGTGCACGTCGCCTTCCGTCTCCGCGTGGTGGCACGCTCGCTGCGGAGTCGGCGGCTGCGCACCGAACTGCGCACCCCTCTGAGCGGCACCCACCCTGAACCGCCCGACCGGACCGGCCTGGTCTCCCCGCTGCCCGCCCCGCCGACCATGTCGCGACGCGGCATCCTCGGCACGGTGGGCCTCGCCTCCCTGGCACTGCTGGTCGTGACGGCCGGTCAGAGCATCGGCGGCAGCCTGCGGCGGACGGCCCTGCTCGCTCCGCACGGCCGGAACCCCGGGCAGGGTCCCAACGCCTTCCCGATCAACAAGACGGCCGCGGACGTCGGCATCCGGGTCGAGGACACGGGCGCCGGCTGGCGGCTCGTGGTGCGCGGCGGCTCCCGCGAGGTCGTGCTCACCCGCGACGAGATGCTCCGCCTGCCGCAGCACTCGGCCTGGCTGCCCATCGCCTGTGTGGAGGGGTGGTCCACCGAGGACCAGCACTGGAGCGGAGTGCGGTTGTCCGATCTCGCGGCCCTGGTGGGGTTGCACGAGAACCTGCCCTCGGTCCGGGTCGACTCCCTGCAAAGCGGAGGTTTCGGCTCCACGGTCCTGCGGGACAACCAGGTCCGCAATCCGCGCTCCTTGCTCGCGCTGCGCGTCAACGGCGCCGACCTGTCGCTCGACCACGGCTATCCGGCGCGGATCATCGTCCCCGCCAACCCGGGCGTCCACAACACCAAATGGGTCACGACCCTCACCTTCGGAACGACCCCGGCCACGGAGTCGGGAGCCGTCTCGTGAGGTATTTCCGTGCCCGTTACGGCGGCTCCCCGCTCCATCTGCTGCTGATCCTCTGCTCCTTCGCCCTCACCGCGTACGCGGGCGTCCGGTTGCTGGATGCGAACGCCCTGGCCGTCGCCGTCTGGTTCGTGGGCGCCGCCCTGGTGCACGACCTGGTACTGCTGCCCCTCTACACCCTCCTCGACCGCGCGGTGCGGCGACTGCTACCGGCGGGCGCCACCACGTCCACGGACCGGGCTTCCGACCGGGCGGCCCTGATCAACCACGTCCGGGTCCCGGGCCTTGTCTCCCTGCTCCTGCTGCTCGTCTGGTACCCGCTGGTACTCCGCCGGGTTCCGGGATACACGGTCACGACAGGGCTGAGTGCCGATGTCTTCCTGGGCCGCTGGCTGCTCATCACCGCAGCCCTCTTCGCTGCCTCGGCCATCTGGTACGTGGCCTCCCTCGCGTTCCGCGACCGATCCGGTCCGCACACCGATTCAGAGCCCGCGGCGCCCGACAGCCCGTCCGAGTGACCGGGCAGACCGGCCATACCACTCATCCACCAACTCCGGAAGGCTCCGTCCCATGCGCATCCTTGTCACCGGCGGTGCGGGTTTCATCGGCTCGCACATCGTCACCGACCTGATCGGCCGCGGACACGAGCCGGTCGTCCTGGACGCCCTGCTGTCGTCCGCCCACGGGGCGCTCCCGCTACCGGCCGAGGCAGAGATGATCCGCGCGGACGTCCGCGACAGGGAGGCCGTAGTGGCCGCTCTGCGCGGCGTGGACGCGGTCTGCCACCAGGCGGCGATGGTCGGGCTCACCCCGGACTTCGCCGACACCCCCGTATACGTCTCCTGCAACGACCTGGGCACGGCGACCCTGCTCGCCGCCATGGCCGAGACCGGGGTGCGCGCTCTCGTTCTGGCCGGTTCGATGGTGGTCTACGGCGAGGGCCGCTACGACTGCTCCCGACACGGCCGGGTCATCGCGGGGCCACGCCAGGTCGCCGACCTCGACGCCGGCCGGTTCGAGCCGCGCTGTCCCCACTGCGGGGCCGAACTGGCGACCGGACTGGTCGACGAGGACGCGCCTGCCGACCCGCGCAACGTCTACGCGGCCACCAAACTCGCCCAGGAACACCTCGCGGCGGCCTGGGCACGGACGACCCACGGCCGGGCCGTCTCGCTGCGCTACCACAACGTCTACGGTCCTGGCATGCCCCGGGACACGCCGTACGCGGGGGTGGCCTCGTTCTTCCGCTCCGCCCTGGAACGCGGCGAGGCACCCCGGGTTTTCGAGGACGGCCGACAGCGACGGGACTTCGTGCACGTCCGGGACGTGGCAGCGGCCAACGCCCTCGCACTGGCCACGCTGCCGGACCGACCGCCGGGCGCGCTCACGGCCTTCAACACAGGCAGCGGCGAACCGCACACCATCCACGAGATGGCCGCCGCGTTGGCGAGTGCCCACGGCGGGCCCGCGCCCGTCATCACGGGTGAATACCGCCTTGGGGATGTCCGCCACATCACCGCGTCCTCCCACAGACTGCGCAAGGAGCTGGGCTGGACTCCGGCAACCGGCTTCGCGGCCGGCATGGCGGAGTTCGCACGGACCACGCTCCGGCCGACTGTGACCACTTGATCAGCTGCTTGCCGAGACGCCCAGCCGTTGTGCCGACCGGGTCAGACTCCTCTCCGCCGAGCCCGACCGCAAAGCTCCCGTCCACCAAGCATTCGGCCTCACGCTCACAGTGGAACGAGGAGGAATGCGCCACAGGTCGGAGGTCGCCGATCTACGGCTGTCCCTGAGGGTCGGTTGAAGCGCGGGACGGGTCCGAGGGAGCAGGGGAACCGATGCCGCGCAGCTCCTGGAGTTCGCCGCCGACTTTCTTGCGGAGCGTCTTGAGTACGGTCAACTCGCCGCTGATGGCCCATCTCGGCCCCACGAGATAGGTGCCGCCGTACATGCTCGCGGCGTCGAGCCATGACCGTTTGAACTTCTCGGCCGGGAAGGTCGTCACGATCCAGTTGCCCTGCGGTGTGACGCATACCCCTTCGCGAAGTTCATCCGCCTCGGTGCGCAGCTCGACGGTGCAGTTCGTCATGGAAGCGATCTTCTCGACATTGGCGGGTGCGGCGGTCACGCGGCTGTCGCTGTTCGGCGCCTGAGAGCTGCTCTTGCTCTGCGGAGACGACGCCGCCGAGCAGCCCAGGACGAGCGGGGGCATGAGGAGTACCGCGAGGAGCGCGGCGGTACGCGGTCGGTACGAACGACGGGCCGTCACCGGTTGTCCCTTTCACGGGTGGGGCTGGGCGTATCGAGGGATACGAGTGGTGGCGGCCGTTCGTTCAGTGCGGGGCTGAGCGGGACGATGAAGAGCTCTTCAACGGTCTCTCGGTGATGGTCCGAGGTCCTCGTCGCCGATCGCTTCGGTGATCCGGTCGAGGTACTCCTGGGCTCGGCCGAGAAGATGTCGGCAGCGCCCGACGGCATCGTGCGCGGCGCTCGCGGTGCTGGAGTGATGTGCCAGAGGGCCGAGCAGGGCGTCGGCGCCCTCTATCAGGCAGAACGCGGCTGCCGCCCAGCCGTCGACGGTCAGTTCGTCCTCGCCTCCCGTACTCACCGGCACCGACCACGGTGCCACGGAGCTGGCCATGACCTCGACGCGGGCGCAGGTGAACCGGAGTTCGTGCAGGGCTCGGCGAGGCTGGTCTTCGGCGATCGGCCATTCGTACGCGCTGACGAGGTAGTCGTAGTTGCCGCTGCCCTCGGTGGCATCGGCGAGGCGGGCTCCGGCCGTGCGCCACAACAGCGCCCACAATGCGGCGCGGCGAAGTCCCGCGTCGTCGCTGTGGGCCTGGTGCAGTCGGTCGGGCACCTCGATGCCGAGAGCGCTGAGCGCCGCGTGTATCCGGGCCTCCTCATCGATGAAGTCCAAAAGTCTTTCCTTCCAGTGGGGTTGGCGGCCCGGCGTTGGGAAACGCCGGGCC
>NZ_FMDK01000831.1 GCF_900091995.1 Streptomyces sp. MnatMP-M17 | reverse complement strand
GGGCCGCCGCCCGCCGTACGGACGCGTCGGAGACTCCGGAGACGGCGACCGGCCGGTGCCCGGCGAGCCGGAGCGCCGCGGCGAGCGCCGGCCCGACGCGGCCCGCTCCCACGACACCGACGGTGAGCCGGGCGGGACGGTCCCGGGGATCGAGAGGTTCCTGTGCTGCTGGATTCACGCGGCGGGGCCTTCCGTTCCAGTCCGCGGGGGGTACCGGACGATTTCTCGCCATGCTACGCCAGCGTTCCGCCCTGCCACTTGGCTGTCCACAGGCTGTGGGCGGCGGGCGGCGCGTGGGCCATGATGCGGGTCATGGAACAGACGAACCAGCAGGCCGAACAGGCGGGGACCGACGACGGAAAGACGACGGCGGACGCCGCACGCCACCGCAGGATGGCCGCGTGGCGGGCGTCCGAGCGCGTGCTGACGCGGCCCGGTATGAACCAGCGGCTCGGCGAGCAGCTCGCCGCCCTGGCGGCGGACGCGAAATCGGTCCACGATCTGGACGACTGGACGGATCTGTACGGGAACGGAGTCGTCGCCGAGCTGGAACAGCGGGTGGCCTCGCTGCTCGGCTTCCCGGCCGCGGCCTTCTTCCCGACGGGCACGATGGCGCAGCAGGTGGCGCTCCGGTGCTGGGCGGGACGTACCGGCAACGCGACGGTGGCACTGCATCCGCTCGCGCATCCGGAGGTCCATGAGGGCGGTGCGCTGTCGGCCGTCAGCGGACTGCGTACGGTCCATCCGACCACCGAGCCCCGGCTGCCGACCGCCGAGGAGATCCAGGAGCTGGCCGATCCGTTCGGCACGCTGATGCTGGAGCTGCCTCTGCGCGACGCGGGCTTCGTCCTGCCGACCTGGGACGAACTGGTCGCGGTGGTGAACGCGGCGCGCGAGCGGGACGCGGTGGTGCACTTCGACGGCGCGCGCCTGTGGGAGTGCGAGCCGCACTTCGATCACAGCCTGGCGGAGATCGCGGGTCTCGCGGACAGCGTGTACGTGTCCTTCTACAAGTCCCTGGACGGCCTGTCCGGCGCGGCGCTGGCCGGTCCGCGGGAGCTGGTGGAGGAAGCCCGGCTCTGGCGCCACCGCTACGGAGGCCAGCTCTTCCAGCAGTTCCCGGCGGCGCTGTCGGCCCTGCTCGGCCTGGAGCGCGAACTGCCACGGCTGCCGTCGTACGTCGCCCACGCGCGCGTGGTCGCCGCGGCGCTGACGGAGGGCTTCGCGGCGTCGGGGGCGCCCTGGTTCCGCGTCCACCCGGAGCCGCCGCACACCCACCAGTTCCAGGTCTGGCTGCCGTACGCGCCGGAGGCGCTGAACGAGGCGGCGGTGCGTCAGGCGGAGGAGACCAAGACCACACTCTTCCGCGTCTGGTCGGCGCCGCCGTCGGGCCCACCGGGCGTCTCCTACACGGAGGTAACGGTCACAGAACCGGGCCTGACCTGGACCCCGGACGACGTACGCACGGCGGTAACGGACTTCCTGACGCGCCTGCCTCTGGGCCAGGCGGCCGTTCCGTCCTCAATCGCCGGACGGGCTTGAATTCGGCCCGCAGCCGGGCGTCCCAACCGTCTGGGAGCCCGGAGCCGGGGCGGGCCGTTCCGTCCTCAAACGCCGGACGGGCTGGGTAGGTGGCATGCCGTCCGGACATGTACCTCCGGAGGCCCCGGCACCCGCACCACCCACCCACCGCACCCCGCACCACGACCCCCTAGCCGGGAGGCGACCCCGCTCGGACCAGGCCCGTTTCGTACGCCAGCACCACCACCTGCACCCTGTCCCGCAGCCCCAGCTTCGTCAGAATCCGGCCGACATGCGTCTTCACGGTCGCCTCCGAGAGCACCAGCCGCCCCGCGATCTCCCCGTTCGACAAGCCCTGCGCCACCAGCAGCATCACCTCGCGCTCGCGCCCGGTGAGCCGGTCCAGCTCCTTGTGCTGCGGCTTGGTGCTCGTCGGGAGCATCGGCGAGAAGCGGTCGAGCAGCCGCCGAGTCGTGGACGGGGCCACCACCGCGTCACCGCTGTGCACCGAGCGGATCGCGCTCAGCAGTTCGCCGGGCGGCACGTCCTTGAGCATGAAGCCGCTGGCCCCGGCCTTGAGCCCGGAGAAGGCGTACTCGTCCAGGTCGAAGGTGGTCAGGATGAGCACCTTCGGCGCGCCCGGTTCCGCGCAGATCCGGCGGGTCGCCTCGACGCCGTCGAGCCTGGGCATCCGTACGTCCATCAGTACGACGTCCACCGTGGTGGCGCGGAGCTTCTCGATCGCCTCCGCGCCGTCCCCGGCCTCCGCGACGACCTCCATGTCCGGCTGCGCGGCCAGCACCATACGGAAACCGGTGCGCAGCAGCACCTGGTCGTCGACGAGCATCACGCGGATCGGCAGGATCGGCATCTGCGGGTTCCTTGTCCGGTAGGAGGGGAGGGGCCGGTAGGAGCGGAAGATGGACGCCGGGCGGGCGCCCGAAAGGCGCCCTCAACGGCTAGTGCGCGGGCTTCAGCGGGAGCAGCGCGCTGATCCGGAAGCCGCCGCCCGGCCGCGGTCCGGCGTCGAGCGTGCCGCCCACCATCCCGACCCGCTCCCGCATCCCGATCAGCCCGTGACCGCGCCCGTCGGCCCCGCCGTCCTCGTACAGTTCGTGCGCCGCGCCCCGGCCGTCGTCCTCGACGAGCAGTCCGAGCCCGTCGTCGAAGTAGACCAGCCGCACACTGGCGCCGACATCGGGTCCGCCGTGCTTGCGGCTGTTGGTGAGGGCCTCCTGCACGATGCGGTACGCGGTCAGCTCCACACCGCTGGGCAGCGGCCGTGGAGTGCCCTCGATCTTGAAGTCCACGCTGAGTCCCGCGCCGCGCACCTTCTCGACCAGCTCCTCTATCTGCCCGACATCGGGCTGCGGTACGTACTCGCCGCCCTCCTTGGTGTCGCCGGTCCGCAGCACGCCGAGCAGTCTGCGCATCTCGGCCAGCGCCTGCCGGCCGGTGCTCGAAATGGTCTCCAGGGCCTCCTTGGCCTGGTCGGGCGCGGCATCCAGCACATAGGCCGCGCCGTCCGCCTGGACCACCATCACCGAGACATTGTGCGCGACGACATCGTGCAGCTCACGGGCGATCCGGGCGCGCTCGGCGGCCACCGCCACCTTCGCCTGCGCCTCGCGCTCCTTCTCCAGCCGGGTGGCGCGCTCCTCCAGCTGGTCGAAGTAGGCGCGGCGGGTACGGACGGAGTCGCCCAGCACCCAGGCCAGGGCGAAGGGCACGCCCATGACGACGGCCACGACGACCCGGCCCGCGGTGCTCGTCCCGGCCTCGGGCCAGCGCACCTGGGAGATCGGCGCGGCGAGCAGCCCGCCGGTCAGCGCGAGCTGGGAGGCCCAGCGCGGGCCGCCCTGGGCCGAGACGGTGTAGATGGCCACCAGCATCGCGAAGTCGGCCGGATTGGCCGCCACGTCCAGCACGACCTGGGCCAGCCCCAGGCTCAGCACGAACAGCAGCGTCTTCTCGGGTGCGCGGCGGCGCAGCGCCACGGACAGGCTCAGCAGCGCGACCGTCACGATGGCGACCAGTCGCGGTCCGACACCCACGACCTGCTGGACCACCCACAACAGAGAGAACCCGAAGAGCAGGACAGCCCAGAAGCTGTCGACGCCCGTCGGGTGTCTGCGGAGAAAGTCGTAGAAGCGCTGCACGTAACCCAGCGTAGGTAAGCGGAAACGGCGGACGGGTCAACCGGAGGGTCGATCCGGTCGGCGGAAGCGTACTCCCCAAGGTGGAGACTTGGCTCCGTGACGGATGAGACGTGTAAGTCGCAGGAGGTTCGCGGCATGTCGCGGGAGGTTCGCGGCATACGGTACGGGCCCGGGCCGCGGCGCTGGCGCGTGGCCGCCGAGGACGCGCTGTACGGTCCCGGCGGCTTCTATCTGCGGCCCGAGGGACCGGCCGGGCACTTCCGTACCTCGGTGCACGCCTCTCCGCTCTTCGCCGCCGCCGTCGCCCGGCTTCTCATGGCGACCGCCGAGCGGCTCGGTACGGCGGACGAGGTCGCGCTCGTCGACATCGGCGCGGGCCGCGGTGAGCTGCTGACCGGAATCCTGGCCGCGCTTCCCGCCGGGCTCGCGGTCCGGCCGTACGCCGTGGAGCGCGCGCCGCGTCCCGTGGGCCTGGATCCGCGTATCGAGTGGTGCGCCGAACCGCCCGCCGGGATCAGCGGGCTGGTCTTCGCGAACGAGTGGCTGGACAACGTCCCTGTCGACATCGCGAAGACCGGTGCCGACGGAACCGTACGGTATGTCCTGGTACGACCGGACGGTACCGAGGAGCCGGGCGAGCCGG
>NZ_FMDK01000696.1 GCF_900091995.1 Streptomyces sp. MnatMP-M17 | reverse complement strand
AGCGGCTGATGTCACTGCGGGCACGCGAGCCCGGCAAGATCCAAACGAGAGGCCCTAGCCCGCTCATGCCAGTCCGGCCGACGAGGCTGGTCAGAGGTGGTGGCCCGGGGCGAGGAGTGGTGGGGACAGGGCATCGTCGGGACCGACGGCGTGATGGGAGTGCCCTCGGCGATGATCAGCGGAGTGGCGGGCAGCGCGTGGAGATCGTCCAGGATCATCCGGCCCCGCTCGTGGTGCAGGGACATGGCGAGCAGCTCCGCCTCGGGCGCGGACCAGCGTTCCTCGCGCGACAGCGCCTCCCACCGGATCGCCTCCGGACGGCCCGCGGCGATGGCGCGGTCGCGGTGCTCCCAGGTGTGGGCGTCGGCGTTGTACCAGCGCAGCCCGTGGCGACGGGCGAGCAGCCGGGCCACGGTCGTCTTGCCCGCGCCGGGCGGACCGCCGATCCAGAGAATCTTGCGATGAGGCATACCGACCATTCTCGCCCGTGCGCGGATGCCTCCGATGTCATCCGCGCACGTCAGACCGTCTGCCCGTGGCAGGTCATCCGTCAGTCCGTCACGCCGTGCCCAGCGTCTCCAGGATCTGCTCGCCGTACTTCGCCAGCTTGTTCTCGCCCACTCCGTTCACCGTGCCCAGCTCCGCCAGCGTCGACGGCGCCAGCACCGCGATCTCGCGCAGCGTCGCGTCGTGGAAGACGACATACGCCGGCACGCCCTGCTCCTTCGCCGTCGCGGCACGCCAGGCGCGCAGCGACTCGAACACCGGCACCGCCTCCTCCGGCAGATCCACCGGCACCGCACGGCTCTTGGCCGTCTTCTCCGCGCGTGCGGGCCGGGCCGCCGTCTTCTCGGGCTCGCGCCGCAGCACCACCGGCCGGCGTCCGCCCAGCACCTCGGCGCTCTCCTCCGTGAGGACCAGCGTTCCGTAGTCGCCCTCGACCGCGATGAGCCCCTGCGCCAGCAACTGCCGTGCCACGCTGCGCCATTCCGCCTCGCGCAGCTCCGTACCGATACCGAACACGCTCAGCGCGTCATGATCGAACTGGATGACCTTCGCCGTCTTCTTGCCGAGCAGAATGTCGGTGATCTGTCCCGCGCCGAACTTCTGGTTGCGCTCGCGCTTCAGCCTGACCACGGTCGACAGCAGCTTCTGCGCCGGGACCGTGCCGTCCCACGACTCGGCGGGCGTCAGACACGTATCGCAGTTGCCGCACGCGCCGCTCTTCTCGCCGAAATACGCGAGCAGTTGGACGCGACGGCACTCCACCGTCTCGCAGAGCGCGAGCATCGCGTCGACATGGGCGCCCAGCCGCCGCCGGTGCGCGTCGTCGCCCTCGGAGGTGTCGATCATCTTCCGCTGCTGGACCACATCCTGGAGCCCGTACGCCAGCCAGGCCGTCGACGGCTGCCCGTCGCGCCCGGCACGTCCGGTCTCCTGGTAGTAGCCCTCGACGGACTTCGGCAGATCGAGATGCGCGACGAACCGCACGTCCGGCTTGTCGATACCCATTCCGAACGCGATGGTCGCGACCATGACCATCCCGTCCTCCCGCAGGAAGCGCGCCTGGTTCGCGGCCCTCGTACGGGCGTCGAGCCCCGCGTGGTACGGCAGCGCCTCGATCCCGTTCTTCACCAGGAACTCGGCGGTCTTCTCCACGGACGCCCGGGAGAGGCAGTAGATGATCCCCGCGTCTCCGGCGTGCTCGGCGCGCAGGAGCTGGAGGAGCTGGCGCTTCGGATCGTTCTTCGGCGCGATGCGGTACTGGATGTTGGGCCGGTCGAAGCTCGCGACGAAGTGCCGCGCGTCCTGGAGCTTGAGCCGGGAGGCGATCTCCGCGTGGGTGGCCTCGGTGGCGGTCGCCGTGAGGGCGATACGAGGTACGTCGGGCCACCGTTCGTGCAGCGCCGACAGGGCCAGATAGTCGGGCCGGAAGTCATGGCCCCACTGCGCGACACAGTGCGCCTCGTCGATGGCGAACAGGGAGATCGTGCCGCGCTCCAGCAGCCGTACGGTCGGCTCCACCCGCAGCCGCTCCGGCGCGAGATAGAGCAGATCCAGCTCACCGGCGAGGAACTCCGCCTCCACCAGGCGCCGTTCGTCCAGATCCTGTGTCGAGTTGAGGAACCCGGCCCTGACACCGAGCGCCCTCAGCGCGTCGACCTGGTCCTGCATGAGCGCGATGAGCGGCGATACGACGACTCCGACGCCCTTCCGTACCAGAGCCGGGATCTGGTAGCAGAGCGACTTGCCGCCGCCGGTCGGCATCAGGACGAGGGCGTCGCCGCCGGACACCACATGGTCGATGATCTCCTGCTGGCTGCCGCGGAAAGAGTCGTATCCGAAGACGCGGTGGAGCACGCGCAGCGCCTCGCTGCCCGTCTCTTGGCTCGTCTCGGGACGCGGATCGGAATCGGGAGCGCTCATCCGCCGATTCTATGAGCCCTGTACGACATCGCTCGACGAGATCGCTCGGACCGGTCGGTCCATGATCCGCCGGCGTCATCTAGGACATGGTCTGACCTGTATGCGATCTAGCGTCGGACCAGTCGAACAGAACGGGCCGAAGGGCCAGGGCCGGTGCGCACGGACAGGACCGGCGCGCATGGCGAGCCGGACGGGCCCGGCGAGGCAGGAGAATCCCATGAGTTATGTGACCAGCAATCAGCCGACAGGCACCCCGACCTGGATCGAACTCGGCGTCCACGACATGCGGCGCGCGGCGGAGTTCTACGGGGCCTTGTTCGGCTGGGAGTTCGAGGCGGGAGCGGCGGAGGCGGGCCGGTACACGCTGTGTCTGCTGCGCGGACGCCCGGTGGCGGGACTGAGGCCGACAGCGGAGGAGAGCGGCTCCGGCCACTGGCGCGTATATATCGCCACCGACGACTGCGACGACACCGCGAAGCGTGCCATCGCGGCCGGCGGCACGCTTGCCGAGAGCCCGCAGGACGTCGGGGACCGGGGCCGTGGGGCCCTGGTGGTGGATCCGGTCGGCGCCGAGTTCGGACTGTGGCAGGGACGTGAGCGTCTCGGCTGCGAGATCGTGAACGAGCCGGGCAGTCTCGTACGGAACGATCTGACCACTCCGGACCCGGGCCCGGCGCGCGCGTTCTATCCGGCGGTCTTCGACTTCACCCTGGACGGCAACGACGATCTCCCGGACGCGGACTTCACCTTCCTGCGTCGGCCGGACGGGCATGAGGTCGGCGGGATCCTGGGCGTGGCGCAGGGAGAGCCGTCCGTCTGGAAGACGGTTTTCGAGGTGGCCGACGCCGATGCCGCCGTGGCGCGGGCCGTCGCGGCGGGAGGCACCGCTAGCGCTCCCTCGGACATGCCCTACGCGCGGATGGCGAATATCACCGATCCGTTCGGCAACAGCTTCGAGGTGGGCGCGAGGCCTCAGGAGCGGTAGCGGCAGCGCTGGGCTGCGGAGCACAGGGACTCCGCCCGGCGGTGCCGGGCGGAGTCCGCCGATCTGTTGACCTGTCGATCCGTTGACCTGGGGTTCGGAGGCCTCGCGGCCCGGACCCTGGGGCTCAGGCGTGCTGTGGCACCTCGTCCTTCAGCATGGAGCGGATCTGCTCGCGCAGCTCCGGGCTGTCCGTGTGGCCGTGTACGGACGCCGCGTGTTCGCTCGCGGCGCGGACCACCTCGTCCTCCTCACCGGAGATCGCGAGAGTGCACTTCGTCCCGCTCGGGAAATCCCGGCAGTCGGCTACCTTGCGCATGACGCACCTCCTCGCTCCTCACTCCAGTGTCCGCCCGCGCGTCCGCCCGTCGCCATACGGGATCTGTACGGGCCATACGGGATCTGTACGGAACGCCTGACCGGCCGCGCGTCCCGTCAGGCGCCGGAGCCGGTCACATGCCGGATCCGGTCACGCGTCGGAGCCGGTCAGGCGTCGGACCTTGAGGGTGTTGTCCGTACGGTGGCCCGGCTGTCCGTCGGGACCGTTCTGCTGCCGCTCGTGCTCCTCACAGATCTGCACCTCCCACTCACCCTCCGCCAGGCCGAGGGATTCGAGGACCTCCTCGGGCGTGGGGAAGTGGACTTCCGGGTGCGGGTTCTCCTCCCAGGGAGCGAAGCCTCCGTGTCCGACGATCAGCAGTGTCCCGCCGGGCGCGACGGCCGACGCGGCGGTCCGCAGGATCTTCTCGCGCGGCATATCGCCGTAGGAGTGCAGGAATTGAGCCGAGACAAGGTCGAAACCGCCCTCGGGGAAGGAGACTCCGAGGTCGTGCCGCTGCCAGTCGATCCGGTCGGCGACACCTTCCGCCTCCGCGTGTTCGGCCGCGCGGCCGAGAGCGACACCGGAGACGTCGGTACCGGTGACCTGCCATCCCTGCCGCGCGAGCCAGACCGCGTCGGCGCCCTCGCCGCACCCGAGGTCCAGGGCCCGGCCCGGGCTCACTCCCGTGATCTCGCGGACCAGGATGGTGTTGGGCCGCCCGCTCCAGATCCGGTCGCTCTGACCGTAACGGTCGTCCCAGTACGCCTCGTACGAGGAGAAATCATCGGGCGACAGGGGCTTCTCGTTCGAGGCGGAGTGGGAGTGGGAGTGGGAGCGGGAGTGGTGGTCGGTCATCGCTGTCATACCTCTTTCGTCAATGCTGTGCCGGTTTCCAGGGTGGTGCCGCGTTCACGGGCTCGTGCCGCGCCGGCTCACAGGCCGTGCCGGCTGCCGCCGAGTACGCGCTCGCAGGTCTCGCGCTCCAGCCGCGCGGAGAAGGGAGCGGAGTCACGGCGGGGGGGGGGGGCGG